>JAZLKQ010000498.1:0-5374 GCA_045597745.1 Bacteroidaceae bacterium
TACTGATCACGACGTGCAGCTTCGCTTCGAGCCCTTCGCATGGCATCGGCACATCGGTCCATCTTGCCCTCTATATCTTTCTCAGGTACTACGGGCTTGTCCTTGAAGGTATTGTAACTGCGTGCACGTTTGTAGTGCTCCATAGCCTCCTCATATTTGCCCATTCGATAAGCGTCGTCACCCTTCTGGATATACTCAGTGGTATGTGTGATAGCAAGCTTGTAGTTGATCTCGTCATAGTTTTGTGCGCTTGCTATAGATGTACCGACTGACAATGCAGTCAATACGATAGTGATAATTGCGAAAAATCTTTTCATGCGTGGTGTTAATAATTGATTTATTTGTCTATAATCGATAACATTCTTGACGTGTCGTCAAATATTTGCGGGCAAAACTACAAATAATATTTTAATCACGTACTATATCATCAAGTATTTTTACTCATAAGGCTAGTATGAATGAAAATATCAGGTTTGCCATAGTAGAATGGTCAATTATACAAAATATCTATCCATAATGTTTGCACCTATTATATATAATTGGTAACTTTGCCACAATTAATTACCTAACAATAACTTCTAATACATCTATCTCATGAAGAAAACTATCATCATGGCAGCGATTGCAATCATCATGACAAGCTGCGTCAACAAGGAGAACAGCCAACAGAGCGCACAGGACGGTGTTGCCGCAAATGAGGAGTCAGTCAGAAAGACATTCGTCAAGCCTCAGGACTATGGCTTCGACATCAACAATCTTATGGACTGTACAGTCGATGCAGACTTTACCGTAGACGACTTCAACTGGGAGAAAGGCACTATCAAACTCACCGTATATGGCAGAAGCCTGTATGACGCTGTTGAGATAAACTGTATGAAAGTGGGAGACTCTATCCTGTATGACAACAAGACAATCATCATCAAGGACATAGCAGATATGGACGGCTGGATTGATGTCAATGGCGGATTTGAAGAAGGCGGCTGCACATTCGAGCCATTAGAGGGCGGTACATACATAGCCACAACAGCAGATGACTTCCCGCTATTTGTCGAGCTCGGTAAGGTTGATGTTCCTATACTTGACGACTTCATCATCGAAGACTGTGGTGTCGAGTCTACTGATCCCGTCACTAATGTCAAGTCAGGACAGAAGGCGTATCTTGACGGACTCGAGGACTATCGCAAGGAGTTCAGCTACATAGACACTAAAGTCAATATCACAGGCGGCAAAGTATCCAAGATTGTCCGCATATATGTACCATAAATATAGCAACATTATCAACTAACCATTAGCACAAATATCATGAATTGCATCAAAGTCTTAGCGGCAACAGCATGTGCAGCAATGCTCATGTCATTCACTCCAAAAGATGATCCGCAGTACAAGTATCCATTCTTGGATCCAAGTCTGCCAGTAGAGAAGCGTGTGGACGACCTCATCAGCCGACTCACTCCTGAGGAGAAGGTCAGCATGATGATGAACCGTTCGGCTGCAGTCGAGCGTCTCGGCATACCTGCATACAACTGGTGGGGTGAGGCTTGCCACGGTCTGATGGGCGTAAGCGACGTGACAGTATTCCCACAATGTATTGCCCTTGCCGCGACATTTGACGAAGAGGCTGAGCTCAAGGCATATACCATGGTGTCTGACGAAGCCCGAGGCAGATACAACTCTCTCCCTCGCACCGGTGACATCGGGCCATACGTGTCAGCCCTGCCTAACCTGACTTTCTGGGCACCAAACGTCAACATCTTCCGCGACCCACGATGGGGACGTGGACAGGAGACATACGGCGAAGATCCATATCTCAGTTCACGTATGGGGCTCAATGTGGTACTTGGTATGCAAGGCAACGACAAGAGATACTACAAGACACATGCATGTGCCAAGCACTTTGCCATACATAGTGGTCCAGAGCCTCTGAGACACAAGTACAATGCAGAGCCTACCGGTCGCGATCTATGGGAGACATATCTCCCTGCATTCAAGACTCTCGTCACAGAAGGTAATGTACAGGAAGTGATGTGTGCATATAGTGCTTACGAAGGTGAGCCATGCTGTACGTCAAGCCGTCTGCTCGTGCAGATATTGAGAGACAGATGGAAGTATCAGGGACTTGTGGTAAGTGACTGTGATGCCATCAATGACTTCTACAACAAAGGCGCTCACGGCACCCATGCCAACGCCATGATTGCAAGTTCTGAAGCAGTACGCAATGGTACAGACCTCGAGTGCGGAAAGAGCTATCAGTCGCTTGTAGAAGGTCTCAAGCAGGGTACAATCAGCGAGAGCGAACTCGACGTTTCTCTTCGTCGACTGATAAAGGCCCGCATCGAGCTCGGCATGTTTGATCCCGACGAGATGAATCCTTATTCGACTATTCCTGGCTCTGTGGTAGACTGTCAGGCACATCGTGACCACGCATTGCTGTTGGCTCGTGAGGCACAGGTATTGCTTAAGAATCAGGACAACGCTCTCCCACTCTCAAAGCACCTCAAGCGCATAGCGGTAGTTGGTCCAAATGCTGACGATGCAGTCATGATGCGTGGCAACTATAGCGGCACACCTACTCACTGTGTCACTATCCTGCAAGGCATAAGGGCCAAGGTGCCTGAGGCTCAGGTGGACTATATCAAGGGCTGTGAAATAGAAAGTGAGTACATACAGGTACCAAAGATGTATCTTGTCAAGGGCAATGGTAACGACGGATTCTATAGCGAATACTATGCGACAACTGACTGGACGGGCAAGGTGGTACGTACAGACAATACTACGGAGATCAATTATATGACTGATGGTGGATATGGATTTGGCGAAGGTGTTCCATCAAGTGACTTTACGGCACGATATACTGGTAAGATTACGAGCGACTTTACTGGCAAGCTATGCTTTGCAGTAAGTGGCAATTCTTATACAGTCAAGGTCAATGGAGACACTATCGGAGATAGTAGGCCTAAGCCATTGTCATTCCAGTTTACGCCAGGCATGGAACTGACAGAGGCTCAGCGCAAAGAACTCATGGAGAGCGGGATGTTTCGTCGTCGTGGTCCTCATGTCATCATGCAGGATGTAGTGGCAGGCGAGACATACGACATCGAGATACTGTATAAGTCCGCCGCTGCTGGAACTAACTCTCGTCTCAACATCAATGTCTATGAGAGACGAGTAGCGGAATTTGACGAACTGGTCAATCAGGTCAAGTCATACGATGCCGTCATATATGTAGGCGGAATCACTTCTTCTCAGGAAGGTGAAGGACACGAACGTAGCAAGATCGAGCTGCCTGCTGTACAGCAACGTTGTATCAAGGCTTTGAGCCAGTGCGGCAGACCTGTCATCTATGTCAACTGTTCGGGCAGTTGTGTTGCACTTGCAGATGTCGAGCCATATTACAATGCACTCATACAGAGCTGGTACCCAGGTCAGGAGGGTGGAACCGCTGTTGCTGATGTTCTCTTCGGTGACTTCAATCCTTCGGGCAAACTGCCTGTGACATTCTACAAGTCTACAGATCAGCTCCCTGACTTCCTCGACTACAGTATGAACAATCGTACGTATCGCTACTTCACTGGCGAACCTCTCTATGCATTTGGTTATGGACAGAGTTACACAACATTCAGTTTTGGCCAGGCAAAGCTCTCCAAGTCTTCAGTAAAGGCTGGTAAGGGTGTGGACATAACTATACCTGTCACCAACACCGGCAACATGGACGGAGCAGAGATAGTACAGGTGTATGTCAAGAGCCTCACCAATCCTGATGCACCAATCAAGTCGCTCAAGGCATTCAAGCGTGTTGAAGTCGCTGCTGGTCAGACAGCTTCGGTCAGACTCACACTTCGTCCAGATGCATTCTCATACTACAAGGAGCAACGTGACGACCTCGACTTCTTTGCAGGCAAGTACCAGATACTCTACGGCAATTCATCCCGTGACGCTGACCTGCAGGCTATAGACTTCATTGTCAAATGACTACCATCGCTATGTGACAATGAAGATTTCATTACGGAACCCTTAGTCAATCGCTAAGGGTTCCGGAACATTACTTATCAATCATACAAACTTTCATTTTATCATGAGACAAGACAACATCACCGATGATCAAATCGTGGAGGGAATCAAGACGTTCGACCCTTCATATACCAAAAAGTACTTCTATGGTTACTGTCAGAAAGCATACGATATCTACAATCACAAGTATCGTCTCAATTACAAGCAGGGCATGGACTTCTATTCACTTGCACACGATTACTACATCCGGTTGCTTACTCATGACTTTCAGCAACTCACCAATCGACCAGCATCTACCCGACTCAGCACATGGATTGCAGGTGGATTCAAGTATGTTGTGCTAGATGCAATAAGAGACTACAACAAGGAAGCCGAGGAGATGGTTGAGGATAATGCTGACGAAATGCTCGACTACGTGCGTTCACAAGAGTATGAGAGCGACATGATGCAGCAAGTGTCTCAAGCTGTATCATCTCACTATCATGACCGCATGATGACCGCTATTGCACACCTGGTCTTCGTTGAGGGATACAAGCAAAAAGAAGTTGCTGAGCAACTACATATATCAGCATCAGCAGTCAACCAGCGATACAAGAAGATGATGGATGAAGTCGTCACGCCATTTGTCATCGAAAACTACGATACTGCTAATAGACCACGTATAGCCGTCAGACCAATCTGCGCTGCTATAGCACCTGCAGAAGAACCAGAGAAGAAGAAGAAAAAGAGAGAGAGATTCGACATATTACGTTCACACGACGACTTTTCGTTTGCAGACAACAATATATCACGCTGCGCCATATCTTCCGACGAAGACTCTGCTTTGTTTGATTATTCATTAGCCTCCGACAACAGTATTGATGACGTATCAATCAGCGACCGACTTACACCAGACCGTACGCATCGCACCACACCTGACTTCGTCACCTCACTGGGGGACAACGAGATATTTGTCTTCGGAAGCAACCTACGTGGTATACATGCAGGTGGAGCATCACGCATAGCACGACTACACTTCGGTGCAGAGATGGGCAATGGTGTCGGCATACAGGGGCAGTCGTATGCCATACCAACTATGCAAGGAGGAGTCGAGACCATACGTCCATACGTCAACCAGTTTATTGACTATGCCAAGCAACATAGCGACAAGACCTTCCTCGTCATACAAGTAGGTTGTGGCATTGCCGGATTCTCCCCATTAGACATCGCCCCACTCTTCCTTGAAGCCAAAGATGTGGACAATATCCACCTACCAAAAGCATTTTGGAATATTATTGATTGATGTTAATGAAGAATAGATCTCTTAATTATTATATATATAGAGCCATTAAGAGATAGAAAAAGCGTGATGGTGTAAAGAATACCA
>JAZLKQ010000499.1:0-3715 GCA_045597745.1 Bacteroidaceae bacterium
CTCTGTCAACTCTCCCCATTCGTCAATATCGAATACTGCCCACTCACCGCTTCCTGTCATTTCCCCGCTAATGCTTCCCTTTACGTCTACCCATACTTTCTCTGCCCCATCAACATTGAAGTTCAATGGCGCAATTCTCGCAGGAATGGTAACCCCTGAATAGTCTGGAAATATCGGAGCATCTTCTTCTAGTTCTCTATACTCTGAAGGCTTGGATGTACACCCCATTACCGCAATGAATAGTGCCAGACTGATTATGTATATATTGAATCTTTTCATAATTATCAGAATGCTTACTTTCTCAGTTTGTAATACTCATTAAACTTTTCCATATCTCTATTCAAAAGCATACATGCTAGTGCATAGTCTAATGCTAGTTTATTTTCTTTGCAATGGTCGTATAATCTGTATAGCATCCTGTCCATATTCGAGAAACTGTTCAACTCTTCGTTTGCAAACTGATACTTTCTTAGTTTTCCCCATACTGGATGAGCATCAACTTTGGCATCATCATACAAATATGTCGTGGCTTCTTTAGCCCAATCTGAGTAAAACAACGTAGCACGTAATCTCTTGAGATATTTTTCGGCTACATCGTATCTGTAATTTACAATATATCCTTCTGCAACTCGCTGCGAAAAACGGCAGCTTTTCCTTCTGTTGTCTATGGCCTCTTGTAAATCATAATTGTATCTCAGTGCTGCATTTATCAACCCTAAATGGTAGCATGCTTCTGCTGTAACAGTGCAAGCAACCATATTGCGGTCAAATCTGCTTATTAATCCGTCTTGACCGCACTGGTAATACGAAAACATATTGTCTAGCAACTGACCTTTCATCCCTAATGCCAGATTGACAGCGGTGCACGACATTGGGGTCTGTGGCATACCCATCTTCGCTGTATTGAGGACTGCATTCCAACGCTGATTTCTTACCATGTAATCTAGTTTCAACTGCTGCCATATCATGGGCGAATACTGATTCGTAGCCCAATAACCTAGCAATAACGCGCAGAGAATTTCTACCGCAGATATAACTACATATTTCAACTTCGAAAACAACAGGACCAATATAGGTACCACAATTACCGATACCGCTATCCAATGCTGCATGCTCGGCGTAACAAATCTCTCTCTGTAGTTATTCACTCCGTATATAATATCATGCATCGTATATCTGACCATATAGCTTCTGGTAGCAATAAACACGGATAATACGACTGCTATAATATGTACTGCTGCAATAATCAGGCTTTTCTTCGTGATTCCTTCCCTAACCAAATCATACACTAACGAAAGTATCGCATACACAAACACTCCGTATCCCGTCATCCAATATACCAACGGTATAAGCGCCACTTGCACATATTCTCTATGTTTCTCAATAGCTGTATACCCCCATACACACAATAGGGCTATTATAAGTGTCACTAGATATGTGGGCATCACTCCGGGATTACTCATATATGATACCATAAGCAATGACGGGAGTAGACTTATAGCATAATGCCTGTTATCTTTTTCTCCACATAATCTCAAAGAAACAACCCACACTGTTAATTGAAGCCCGACTAGCAGTAATGCCATCACTAATGCCCCGCTCCAGGTATAATAGAAAAACTGAACGAAAAATTCTGCTATATAATCAGCAACTCCGCCTGCTACCGACAACCGCAGCAGCATATAGTCGCCCGTAAACAAAAACATTTGGTACTGCTCCTGAAACGACAGCCACTCCGGATGAATCCTCATCCAAAACACCATCGCGAATGCACCAAGCAACGCAGATAATAAAACTCTGTATATAATTGATTTCATATCAATATCTATCTGTCACCAGTACGCTCATACTGGACTATAATTTAGTTTATGACACAAAGATAGTCAATCCAACCAACATTAAATTATAGCCTCAACAAATTAACCCTGAAACAACATACACAATAAAAAAATTGCGATGAACAAGGGACTTCCCTTATACTAGAAAGGGACTACAGTGGGACTACAATATACCTACGATGGACCTACAAAAGTCTTACAAAATGGCCAGTAAAGCCCTTTCTTGCCAATTCAATAAGAGTAATTGAGGATACCCTCGAAGGCGGTGGTTTACTAAAGCGACGCAGGAGCGGCTGTAAACTTCCGCCCGAGAGGATATCCTCAGTTACGATTCTCCCAATAGCGAACAAAAAAACCGCGCCAGAACGATGGAGAGAGGTAGCCATCGTGCTAGCACGGAAATCACAGAAAAAAGATCTTTATTACTTCACAGGTGAAGTATATGTCTTTCCTTGGAGGCCTTCAGCCCAACCAGCGTATGCTGGCATACGTGTATTATGATCCTCAGACCAAAGACCACCGATTGTCTTGTGTCTCCAACTCTTAGCTGCTGGTGCGTCTGTGATACACCATTGAGTAATACCGTACTGCTGAGCAGCAGGAACGTTCTCCATATATGCCTTAACGATGAAGTTGTAGAACTCAGCCAACTTCTGCTTCTGCTCGAATGTGAGCTCACCCTCAAGTTCTTCGTTATTAGCATTCTTATAGCACATATCAAGCTCTGATACACGAACCAACTTACCAGAAGAAGCCATAATCTTGAACATCTCAACGATACGGTTCTCCTGCCATGCCTGAGCCTCAGCATTCTCGCTATAGCTTACGTGCATCTGACTGCCGATACCATCAATCTTAGCACCAGCCTTCTCCCATTCAGGGATCCAGTAGTTAACGTATGACTTAACCTTCTTCAAGTCATCCCATGTAGACTCGAGGTTGTAGTCGTTAACGAAAAGCTTAAGATCGTTAGGGTTAGTGCCTTCAATCTCAGCATAAGCCTTACGAGCTGCCTTTTCTGCTATAACTACATAGTCTACATTACCAAGGTAATCCTGCCAGAAGAAGTCAGCATCATTGCCATTTGCAGTCTGAAGGTCATAATAACCACCACCTACATTACCGCCACCTGAAACTGCCTCATTAACAAGATCCCAAGCCTTAACTTTACCATTTGTTGCCTTAATCATGCCATTAATCCACTTGCCCATAGCCTCAGTAAGAATCTCCTTCTTCTCCTCTGGAGTCAATGGAATAAATGGAGTGATTTCAGAAGATACTACCTGAATCAACTCAACATAATCAACCTCAATCTCACCAGTGAAGCCACCTGGCTGCATTACTACCGCCAATACTTCACCTTCAGCATCTTCAGGAACAACAAGGTCATATTCTACTTCATTCCAATCTTCTGTACACTTGATATTGACTGTAACAGGATCTTGACTCCAACTCCAACGTACTTGTGTTGGAATGCTAGCAATACCAGTACCCTTAAGACGGCACTTGAGTTTCATATTACCTGTTGTCATTGTTGCACGATCAAGAACAAATGCCTGAATCCAATCACCTGAACCTACAAATACAAGTTTGTCATCACGCATTGTTGGCTCGTAGCCCATTACATAGTAAGGGAATGCAGACACTCCAGCATAGTCAACTTTCAAAATAGAAACATCCTCGTTTCTCGTTGGTGCAGATCCCATCGTCTCCTTTACAGAGTAGAGCTCTATATAATCGACCTCTACCTCACCAGTAAAGCCGCCTGGCTGCATTACAGCTGCCAACACTTCGCCTTCGGCATCTTCAGGAACAACAACGTCATATTCTACCTCTTGCCAATCTTCAGTACACTTGATATTGACTGTAACAGGATC
>JAZLKQ010000500.1:0-3271 GCA_045597745.1 Bacteroidaceae bacterium
ATATCGTGGCAATTCGACTTCTTCTCCAGCAAGAAGCTGACTCATCTGCAGATTGAAGAAGTCTGTATCTTCAGCTCCGATGCACTCGAAGTCGTACTCGCCATTCTCGTCAAGTGGAGTATCTACACGATTGACAAAGTAGTCGTCAGTAGATATGATATGCGGACGTAGTCCACACGTCATCAGCTGATTGGCAAGTCGCTTGCTGGTCGTAGTCTTGCCGCTGCTGCTTGGACCGGCTATCAATACAAGTTTTGCTCCACGCTCAAGTATCTCGTCTGCCATCTTGGCAATCTTTCGCTCCTGCAATGCCTCGCTTACATTGATGAGTTCTGCCGAACGTCCGTTGGCCACTGCACTATTGACCTGCCCTGCTGTACGCACACCAAGTATGTCCTGCCAACTATGGTACTCGCGTATGACATCGAGCATCTTGCCCTGCTGAGGCATGTCGTTGAGTTGGCTCGGGTCTGCAAGTGAAGGTATACGGAGCAGCATCCCGTCGTAGTACGGTATGAGGTCAAAGAGGTGTATCATGCCTGTAGATGTGAGCAGACAGCTATAGAAGTAGTCTATGGTATCGCCCAGTTGATAGTAGTAGCAATAGAGGTCGGTCTGACTCTCAAGGAGCTGTGCCTTGCTCTCCATGTCTTTCTCGCGAAACATGGTAATTGCCTCTTCTATAGGACATTGTACTCGATGAATACGCATATCGTCATCAATGATCTGACGCATACGATCCTTGATGTCGCTTACGTCAGCAGCCGTGACTGGACGGTGGAGGTCAAGCTTGCAATAGATGCCCTTGCTTATCTCTGCCTCTATATATAGATGTCCTTCCGGGTAGATGTCCTCAACTGCCTTTGCCAGCACAAGGAAGAGCGAACGTGTATATACTCTCATGCCCGATGGAGAGTGGAGGTCGAGAAACTCCACGTCCTTGCTGTTGTAGAATCTATAGTTGAGTCCCTGCACCTTATTGTTGATACGTGCACTTACAGGACCATACTCCATCTGCAGTCCTGTCAACTGGTACATCTCTCGCAAGGTACAGCCCATCGGAGCATCTATGACCTTGCCATTGTTCTTGCATCGTAATTTCATACTTCTTGGTTGGTATGTTGTTGAGTAGAGAGTCAAGAGTTTAACACCATCTTTATCTCTGCGTATGTATAATCGCTTGGTAACTTTTCTTTCACTTCTGACAACGAATAAGCAGTCTTGAACGAAGATAACACTTCTCTGATCTTCGCCTGATGCTCTGGTGTGACCACATCGTCGAGCACTATTGTGCCATCGCTGACGAAGATGGCGAGATGATTCTCTATCGTTGAGGCAGTAAGGCTACGCTGTGCCGCTATCTCCTTGATAGTCATGCCTGACCGAAACATCTGCAGTGTCTGTTTGCGAGTATCGACACGCTGTTTCTTCTCCTTTGGAGGATTCTCCACCAACACCGCCCTTCGACGTGATGAAGTAGTTTTGTCAGCTTTGGTCGAAGATGACTTAATTGGCAATTCTATCAGTGACGCCTTGCTCTTGTCCGAAAGGTATCGTGATACTGAAAAACCGTCTTCGGTCGCTCCGCTCATCGTTGCTACCTTGACAAGATAAGACTGTGTGAGAGACTCGAAGGCGTTGTTGTATTGTTGCTTGACTGTCTTGTTGTCTATCTTGAGCAATGCCCTGTCGAATATAGGCATGAATATCTCCGAGAGCTGAGTGACGAAGTATGTGGCAGCACGTCTGATACGATCCTGATCGACTGTAGTGCGGCATACGAGACGATACTTGTCTGCTATGACGCGTACCTTCTGGTCGTATGTCACCTCCGCCTCGATGAGGTCGGATGCAAATGCAGGGTTGGACGACATGAGGTGTCCGTTGACTACTCTCACGAAGTAGTGCAAGTCTGAAGCAAGCTTGCTGAAGTCGAAGAGCTGGTCAAGCATCGAGGCAAAATACTCTTGCTTCATGCCTGCAAGCATCGCCTGTGTCTGCACCATCATCTCGTGCTCATGCCTTATATATTCGTTGACCTTCTCGTCGGTGATGATACCCTTCATGTCAAGAGGCCGGGCAAGTACGAGTCCATCGAGAGTACGGCATCGGCTCAGAGCCACATAGACCTGTCCATGAGTGAAGGCATCGTTGATGTCAAGCACGGCGTGGTCGAATGTCAATCCCTGGCTCTTGTGTACTGTGATTGCCCATGCCAGTCGTAGTGGATATTGCTTGAAGACACCGTCGACGGTCTCCTTTATCTCTTTTGTCTTATCGTCAATCTCATACTTCATGTTCTCCCACTCTGCCTGCTCTACAAGTATCGGCGACTCGTCACCCTTACATCGTACCGATATGCCATTAGCGGTCACTGCAGTCACGACTCCTATCTTTCCGTTGAAATATCGCATATTGCCAGATGCATCATTCTTGACGAACATGACCTGAGCGCCAACCTTCAGTCGGAGTTCGCTGTCAGTAGGATATGAATACTCAGGGAAGTTGCCTTTGATTTCCGAACGGAATGTCATCTCCTTAGAGTCAAGCAGAGCCAACTGCTGGTCGTTGTATCTCTGCGCCATATAGTTGTGGGTGGTGAGACGTATCCATTCGTCGTCCTTGGGTGGTATGAAGTTAGGTACATACCTGTCTGCCAATGCCTGCATGGTATTGGGGTCAATACGATTTTCCCTTATCTGGGCGAGAATGTCTATAAAACTAGAGTCCGTCTGACGATAGATATGCTGTAGCTCGACTGTGACGGACTTGACCTGCTGCAAAGCTTTTGACGAGAAGAAGTATGGCGTATCATAGTATCTGCCGAGCAATGACCACTCCTCGTCCTTGGCTACAGGAGCAAGCTGCTGCAGGTCACCAATAAGGAGTAGCTGCACTCCACCAAATGGCTTTGTACGGTCTTTGTACTTACGCAGCACGTCATCAATAGCATCGAGCACATCACACCTCACCATGCTTATCTCATCTATGACAAGCAGGTCAAGGCTACGCATGATGTTCTTCTTCTCCTTGCTCATGCGGAAGTGGTTGCCCTTCTCCTTATTATATATAGGAGCACCAGGCACATAGAGAGATGGCACATGAGGGGTAAGTGGAAGCTGAAAGAACGAATGTATGGTCTGCCCACCAGCATTGATTGCGGCGACACCTGTAGGTGCCACCACTATCATACGTTTAGGCGCTTGCTCTTTAAGTTTGCGAAGGAAGGTTGTCTTTCCCGTACCGGCTTTACCAGTCAGAAAGACTGACA
>JAZLKQ010000501.1:0-2766 GCA_045597745.1 Bacteroidaceae bacterium
GACCGACTATATGTGGGTGCATGTCATCTTCTAACCTTAGCTTCCAGAAGTAGCTCATGCTCTGGTATGTGTAGTCACCGAGCATTGCCCACATGGAGTTGGCGTTAGGACCAGTGAGAGCTATGCGCTGAGGCTTGTTGAGCGGTAGTATGCCGTCGTTCTTCAGCAGTACGATGGACTGTGTGGCTATATCGTATGCTGTCTGTCGCTCGTCCTTTGAGTCATACTCGATGTTACCTTCGTCATACAACTTGGCGTCTTTGTCCAGCAGGCCGACCATCGCCTTGTAGCGCAACACACGCTTGACGGCACGTTCAAAGGTCTCTTGTGATACGAGTCCCTTGTCGATGGCTTCCTGCAGATGAGCGTATGAGTCGCCCTTAGGGAAGTCTACGTCATTGCCTGCATTGATAGCGGCGGCGGCAAGATGTGCCGCATCAGGCTGACCAGGCACCTGGTCGACAGCTCCGTAGTCGCTGACCATCATACCGTCAAAGTGCAGGTAGTCACGCAGTATGCCCTGCTGTAGTTCCTCGTTTGCCACGCAGTTGGTACCATGTACGGCGTGGTAACCTGTCATCACCACCTTACTGCCGGCTTCCCTTATCATCGCCTCATGAGGGAGCAGTATCTCCTCCATGAGTTCCTTCTCTTCAGCGTTGCCTCCACCTCCATATCCGAGGAAGTGCTTGCTACATGCGCCTACGCCTTCACGCAGACCGCCCTGTTGCAGGCCACGCACAAATGCTGTTCCCATAGCTGCAGATAGATATGCGTCTTCGCCGTATGACTCCTCGAGTCGATTGAATGATGGCGTACGCACGACGTCGACCATAGGAGATAGTGACAACATGCCGCCAATGCGTCGCAGGCATCTGCCTGTCTGCAGTGTCTTGAGTTCTGCCAACTGGGTGTTGAACGAACATGCCTGTCCTATCTGCTGAGGGTAGACAGTGGCGTCACGGGTGTTTACTCCGGTCAGTACCTCCTCGTGGAATAAAGCAGGAATGCCATTTGGAGTGTTGTGGATGAGCCATTCCTGCCCCGCCGCTACCTTGTCGCGTATATCGTTGGGACTGAGTGACTCCTGGCTTGCAAACTGCGAGAAGTGACCGATGCCGTTAGGTATAAGTTGTCGGCACTTCAGCGTGTCGAGGCTGCCATCTTCTGCAAATATATCTGAGATGTACATTCCTCTCAGTTGTGCAATCCTCTCCTCCTGGCTCATACGATCGTAGAGCTCGTCTACCTGCTTGTCAATGCTTTGTGATGAGCATCCTGCTATCAGTGTTGATGTAGCCATAATCAGTAGTGATTTGATAGTTTTCTTCATTGTGTATTATATTATTATAGATGTACCAATACATGGTTGTTTCATTGTCTATGTAATCGATTTCAAATGTCGGAAGTTTTGCCGAATTGTGCAAGTTATTGGGCTCCATTTTGTATCATTCTCTTGTAAATATGTCATTGACGGCATTTTGTCAGAGTGTTGTAGATTGTTAAAAAAGATGGGTGTCATCTTGACAAATGACAATAAATATACTCACCTTTGTGAATAAATCTAAAATAGGAGAAGGCATGTTTGCCTCTTCGGGGAATTTTGCCTAACTTTGCAAAAAATGGATGAAATAGCTAAGCGATATTAAAACAAACAATGGAGAAAACACTGGTAATCTTGAAGCCAGGAGCCGTACAGCGTGCTCTTGTTGGCGAAGTGACAGCACGTTTTGAAAGAAAAGGTCTACGTCTTGCAGGCATGAAGATGATGCAGCTTACAGACGAACTACTCAACGAACATTATGCACACTTGGCAAGTAAGCCATTCTTTCAGCGTATCAAGAACTCTATGATGGCGTCACCTGTAGTATGTTGTTGCTATGAGGGTGTTGACGCAGTAGAGACTGTTCGCTCAATGACCGGAAGTACAAACAGCCGTAAGGCTGCACCTGGTACTATACGTGGCGACTTTGGTATGAGTTTCCAAGAGAATATCATTCATACTTCAGACTCTCCTGAAAACGCTATTGTCGAACTCAACAGATTTTTCAAACCAGAAGAAATATTCGATTATGTGCCAGGGGTATTCCAGTATCTCTATGCTAATGATGAATATTGATTCTCAAAACCCTATAATCCAATGAACTTTAAGAACATTAAGAAAACTCTCGGCGTTGCAGTACTGTCGATGGTTGCTGTGAGCGGTATGGCTCAGGACCTCATAGCTCGTCAGTCTGTCTCTGACCGCAGAATGCTCAATGTGAAAAACGTGAAGATTGGTTCAAGTCTCTCTTCTGCATCAAGCGCTAACCTTCAAAATCCCGCTGCACACATCTACTCAAGCTTTGAGAACAGTGGCATTTCAAAGGTTACAGGACACGTTGATGCAAACTTCAAGATTGACCTCCGCGGCTTTCACATGCCAACTACTAACCGCGTGGTAACATCTAAGTATGGCCCACGTTGGGGACGTCTCCATGCAGGTCTTGACGTCAAGGTATACGTAGGTGATACTATCCGTGCTGCTTTCGATGGCAAGGTACGTATTGTGAAGTTTGAAGGCAATGGTTATGGTAACTACGTGGTTATCCGCCATCCAAACGGTCTCGAAACTCTCTATGGTCACCTTAGCAAGCACCTTTGCAAGGAGAACCAGATAGTAAAGGCTGGTGATGTAATCGGACTTGGTGGCAATACTGGTCGTTCTACTGGATCACACCTCCACTTCGAGACTCGTCTCCTCGGTCAGAGCATCGACCCTGCTAC
>JAZLKQ010000502.1:0-2310 GCA_045597745.1 Bacteroidaceae bacterium
ATGTAACGTTAGGCCTTGCCTCGTACACTATGCCGATGACGCCAAATGGTACGCTGACACGCTTGAGGTCGAGTCCGTTAGGGAGTACGGTGTGCTTGAGTACCTTGCCGAGTGGTGAAGGCAGTGTGCTGACCTTGCGTGTGTCGGCGGCGATGCCTTCGATACGTTCTGCTGTCAGTTTCAGACGGTCGTACATGGGATTGCTCTTGTCCATAAGGTCAAGATCCTTCTGATTTTCTGCAAGTATGTAGCCAGTGTTGCGGATAGCGGCTTCCGCAACGTCTATCAGTATCTGGTTGATCTTGTCGGCGTCAACAAGTGCGAGACTGATGCTCGCGTCCTTGACGGACTGGAATATGTCTGTTAGCATAGAAATTCTGTGCAAGGGGTATTGTCCCTGTCATTTATTAAGTTGATTAGTATATTGTCTCGTTTGCCATTGGCAATGATAACGCTTATGCCCTGTGCAGCAACCTGTGCTGCAATGCTTGACTTGCTCTGCATACCGCCTCGTCCAGCCGACGACTTGCTCTGCTGTATGTAGTCGGACAGGTCTTTGCCTGGCTTTACGATGCTGATAAGCCTTGATGTAGGTTCTTGTGGAGCACCTGTGTATATGCCGTCGATATTGGACAGTATGATAAGCATGTCTGACTTCATCATGCTTGCGATGAGGCCTGAGAGTTCGTCATTGTCAGTAAACATGAGCTCGGTCACTGATACAGTGTCGTTCTCATTGACAATTGGCAACACACCGTTCTCGAGCATGACTCTCATGCAGTTTTCCTGATTTTTCAGATGTTCAGGGTCGCTGAAGTTCTCCTTGGTTGTTAGTACTTGGCCTACGCTTATGCTGTGGTCGCGAAATAGTTCAAAGTATCTGTTGATGAGCTTTGCCTGTCCTACAGCGGAGAATAACTGCCGCTGGTCTACTGAGTCGAGGTCGTTGGTGATGTGCTTGAGTTCGCTACGACCGCTCGCTACGGCTCCCGAACTGACAAGTATCACTTCATGTCCCGCTTTGCGAAGTTCTGCTATCTGGTCGACAAGTGCCGACATACGTGTGACGTCAAGCGATCCGTCAGCACGTGTGAGCACGTTGCTGCCTATCTTTATTGTTATTCGACTATGCATTTTCTTATTGATTAAATATCCTTTTACGACTAATGTCGTGCAAAATTAATCATTTTATACTTAATAAACGGACGAATGTACGAAAAAGTTCTGTGCCATGTACCCGAAAAGGCTGATGCGTACACCTTATATATAATATATAATGCTCACTGTACATATATTGGGTCTCGAGGTCGATGCGTCATGGTCGTGCGGCAGATACTTTTGGAGGCATATTTAGCAGTGGATGGCTTGAGGTTACGTTTGTCACGCATTTTTTCGTCGAAAGTACTTGCTAATCGGAATTATTATCTTAACTTTGCATTACAATCAAACTCAAATAAATAAATCTAAAACTAAAGAATTATGGCAAACGACAATCAATCAAAGCAGTTACAGATAGACCTCAAGCCAGAGGTTGCACAGGGTAATTACGCTAATCTTGCAATCATCACTCACTCAAGCAGTGAGGTAGTACTTGACTTTATCAGTATGCTTCCTGGTATGCCAAAGGCAGAAGTTAAGACTCGTGTGGTGATGGCGCCAGAACATGCAAAGCGTCTTCTCTTTGCTCTACAGGACAATGTAAAGAAGTATGAAGATCAGTTCGGACCTATCGAATTTCAGCAGCCACAGCAGGAGGGTCCAAGAACTATAGCTCCATTCAATATCAAGAAGGGAGAGGCTTAGTATCATTCGTGAGAAGATACTCGTATAAGCAGGGTACGTCAGCATGATGTGCTCTGCTTTTTATGTTAAATATTACACCTAAATGCTAAATTATCTTAAAATCGTACCTTTTTCGTCAATTTCTTACGGTGCTAACATTAATTTGTTAGCCTAAAAATATGCTATGTAGCAGAAAATTACTACCTTTGCACCGCTTTTTGGAGTATTGCGCCCCCTGTAGGGGTGTGTAAAGTCGTGTGAATAGGAAAAGAATTGAATGATTTTCAGCACATTTTAGACTACACCTTATTTATATTATATAAGAGCAGACTTCATGATGAGCATGTGCGCACCGCATGTTAAGGTCGGTTGTGCCCCATACATTTGATTAATATAAAAATAAATAATAACAAAAAACTAAATTAAAATGCCTACTATTCAGCAATTAGTAAGAAAAGGAAGAAAGGTGTTGGTAGACAAGAGTAAGTCTCCTGCTTTGGATTCTTGCCCACAGCGTCGCGGTGTTTG
>JAZLKQ010000503.1:0-2338 GCA_045597745.1 Bacteroidaceae bacterium
TCGTGACCGTACACTTCGGAGGTATAATATATCTTGGTGATGTATATATCAACGGACATAAGGCTGCTTCTACCGAATACGGATATTGCCCACTCGAAGCAGACATCACGAAGTACATACGTTACGATGCAGACAACGTGATTGCAGTCTATTCTTCTACTGGACCAACTAACGGAAGCAGATGGTATACTGGCGGAGGAATATTTCGCGATGTATACATCAAGGCAAGCAACCCTACACACATCGCCACCAATGGTCTATACATCAGGACATTGCCTCCATCAGCCAATAGCCTTGAAGACAAGTCTTACTTCAAGCCTTACCCTGCACAAGGCACATGGACTGTTGCTCCACAAGTACAGGTAGTAGGCTGGCAGAAGCACAACATCACAGTACGCACTACTGTCAAAGCTCCTGATGGCAAGGTTGTAGGAAGTAGCGAAAGAGCCATGCCTGATCATACCATCCAAAACAACACTGAGGTGCTGATGCCTCACATCAAGGTTGACACCCCTTCATTGTGGGATATAGACTCTCCTACTCTATACAGTGTCGAGGCAGTACTGATCGAAGATGGCATAGTCATAGACTCTGTGGCAGACACATTTGGATTCAGAACTATTGAGTATGGCACAGATTTCGGTTTCAAGCTCAATGGCAAGAAAGTATTCTTCAAGGGCATAGCCAACCATCACGACCTTGGAGCATTGGGTGTGGCGGCATTTGACGATGCTATTGAGAGACAGATGATACAGCTCAAGGCGTTCGGATTCAACGCTATAAGATGTTCACACAACCCTTATTCGGAGAGTTTCTGCCGAATAGCTGACAAGGTTGGTCTGCTTGTAGTAGACGAACTTATCGACAAATGGTCTGACAAGGACTACTGGGGAGGGCGAAAACCATTTATGCAACTCTGGCCAGAGCTGCTCAGCAGCTGGATTAAGCGTGACCGCAACAGGCCGTCAGTAGTCATGTGGAGTCTTGGCAACGAACTTCAGACTCGTAGCGACTGGTCTGGATACAAGACTGACGACTGGGGCATCACCACGTATCGCATATTTGATCAGATGCTCAAGCGATATGACAACACACGACCATCAACCGTGGCTATGTTTCCTGCAAGAGCTGGAGCACAGCGCAACACTCCTGACTTCAAGACATATCTCGTACCACCCGAACTGTCTTGTGCCACAGAGATTGCATCATTCAACTATCAATGGGATGCATATCATGGATATTATGACTACAAGCCAGACCTCATACTATTTCAGTCAGAGGCTGTCACCAACCAGCTTATGCAACCATTTTTCGGCATGGATCAGAAGCGTGGCGTAGGCCTGTGCTGGTGGGGAGCAATAGAGTATTGGGGCGAAAGTAACGCATGGCCTAAGAAAGGATGGAACTACTCATTCTTCAGCCATACTCTACATCCTTTCCCACAAGCATATCTTGCAAAGTACACACTGCAGGATGATGTACCAGGTGTTAAGATTGGTGTCATCAGCGGTAAGGGAGAAAGCATGGAGTGGAACGACATCAAAGTCGGTCAGCAGAAGATTACAACATGCTGGAGTGCAAAGGGAGGTAACAAACAAAACATATTCACTTATACCAATGCACAGGAGGTCGAACTTGTTTATAATGGCAAGTCTCTTGGAACAAGACGAAACGATACTGATGACATAACTCATCGCAACATGATACTGAGGAGCGGTATCGAATATGGTGAAGGTGGACAACTCATAGCCATTGCCAAGAATAACGGCAAAGTGGTAGCAAGAGACGTCATATCATCTACTGGTCGTGCCGTTGCTCTCAAGATTGTTGAAGAACATATAATGTCGGACAAATTATGGACTGCAGACGGAATGTCCCTCAAATATATCAACATCTATGCCATTGATGCAAAGGGCAATATCGTAGAAGATGCTGATGACCAAGTCAATGTTGAGATTAACGGTGAAGCTGACTTCGTAGCTATAGACAACGGAGACCACTATACAGACGAACTGTTCCTTAATGTAAAGACCAAACGTATGCAGTCTGGATACATGCAATGCATACTGAGATCCACACGTAAGGCCGGCAATGTCACCATTAAGGCCACCTCACCTACTCTCAAGGCTACTCAGACCAAGCTGAGGACTAAACTGTAAAAGCTATCGTCTGACTACATAAATATAAAAATTTAAGTGACGATATACTTTTTGACACACCTCATAGTCCAAGCGTCCGAATGGCACTCTCCCCCTAAAGTAGGGGGAGTACCCGAAGGGGGAGGGGGTATTACATACTTTGTGTGCATATAGCTAAGTTGTCTTTAAGTCACTAATAC
>JAZLKQ010000504.1:0-2425 GCA_045597745.1 Bacteroidaceae bacterium
GTATTCGTCAATATCGACCAACTGGCATATCTCGTTCCATATCGTAGTATCATTAGGATTGCTTGCAAGTGCCTTACTCAAGTCAAACCACTCGTTGAGCTTGACCTTGTCGCCTACCTTAATCACGATATCACCTTCCCACTGGTCAATCTCATCTTTGTCTATGCCATAATTGCTAAAGGCAAACTGCTTGTTGCTCTCCTCTCTCAAGTTCATCAGCCCAAGATACTTGCCGTCTAGATACACCTGCACAGGTTGCCACGCCTGGCAGTCGAGATAGATGCCACTGGTACGTATCAGCTCATGTATAGCAGCATCCCATATCCTCGCCTTGCTATCCTGACCGCCATTGCGCACAAGTATGTTCTTTATCTTAATATGAGGCTTGCAGTCAAATATAGAATATGTGAATGAATTATCTCCTTCGTATACCTTGTCTGACTTAAGCTTAAAAGAAGGACGAAACTCAAAGTCTTCGTTTCCCACATTAAATCGAGTCCACCCGCCAAATATGCTGAAACTCACCTCCTGATTGATCGCTTCATCATAATGCATGTCGGCATCAGGCACAAAGTACTCCACATTGACAGGACGCTCCCAGTCCATGTTCTGGTTAGCCTTGACCTTAGAGTTGTTACCGTAACGTCCGTTCGTACCAGTCACATATAGCCCTATAGTATCGTCAAAGAAATTGTCTGGAGCAGTATTTACGCTGAGTATCGGAAGAGAAAAATTGCCTTCTGACTTGAAGAACGAACGGGTGACTACTGGGCTATTGAGATAACCATCACGAGCAAGCATAAGCCTATAGACCACGTTCTCACTGCCCACGAATCAGCCATCTGCACTAATCTGAGACTTGCCTGGTACTGGAGTAGAGCCATCGGTCGTATAGTACAATGTACATAGCTCAGGGATGTCTACCTTCAGTCGATAACTATCAGTAAATACGCCTCCCGCTGTACTTACCGACGGAGACATAAGCCTGTCTGTTGCAATGACACTGATGGCGTTGGAAGCAAATGGTGTAGGTACCGCTGTCCATCCGAACTGAGGCGCACCATCTTGCATCCTTGTCCACGAGCATCTGGCAATGGATACAGGATATTCGACTGCATCTACAGGCAGATATTTGCTATCGAGCAGTTCTATCACTCCACCGTCAGCATCAAGCTTAAACGGTATCTGCGTCGCCGCATCATCTCCATAACTGCCTTGGGAGCTGTTGTGGTCAAACCACACAAGCGCATATCCATTAGCAGGAACAACGCCATGAGACTGTCTAAGACTGGACTCCTGTACCTTACCATCATTGTCAGTATGGCGTATCACATATCCATCAAGCTTAACGGAGAGATTGGAAGGATTGTAAAGTTCTATCCATCCGCCATAATTAAATGAAGGGTCTATGTATTGGTCTATATTCGCCACCTGTATCTCATTGATGCACATCGACTGTGCTGACAATGTCACAGCACTAACCAAAGCCAATATACACGAAAAAAACTTGAGATACCTGTTTGCTTGCATAAACACTATACCTTAATATATTATTAAATACAAACGTAATGACAAAAGAAAGATGAAGGTCGTCAAAAAAGTATCATCTATACACATCAGCAACACCCACATCTCGTACACGCTCGCCTTCATCATTAGAAGATGCAAATATACGAAATTCCCCGTCGAAAGTCAAGTAAACCATCGTTTATTTTCGTCCGTTTGTCAAGAAAAAATCAAGCGGTCGATTCGAGCAAATCATACGCTTGATTCGCTTAAATCTTACGGTTGATTTGCCCAAATCTTACGGTTGATTCACATCAATCAATTGGCGTATGTTTTTGCAATGTCGAGATTGCAATGACGGATGATATTGATGCAAGGCAAAAATGCATGAAAAACTCAGCAAAATACCATCAGTCACTATGCCTGTTCGATACCTCTAAACATGACAAAAGACGATGTACATAATATAAAAAATGCACCTCTCTTGCCAATATAAATCAAAATGTCGTACATTTGCAGTCATATAATACATAGAAGGACATTATATCATGAAAATCTTAAAATCATTTATCGCACTTCTCACGATTATCATGACTGTGAATGTGTATGCTCAGTCGGAATACAACGGCACTGTCTCTGTAAAGGGCAAAAAGTATAATGTGGTCAACAACAGGATTTCGGTCGGAGGTGAGGTTCCATACAAGATTGTCCTCGGCAACATCGAGGAACTTGATGACGAGACTAAGGGATTTATTGCTAATGACATTGAGTCTGCCAAAGTGATGATGGCGTTGCTCACAGCCTGGAACAAGTACACTAACGAACACAATACAGACGCTTTGGCTACATTGTATCACAAAGACGTAGTAAAGTATTACACGGCGTTCTGCGACATATCTGACATTAAGAAGATCTTGAA
>JAZLKQ010000505.1:0-7808 GCA_045597745.1 Bacteroidaceae bacterium
GATATACTTTTTGGCACATAATCCATAGGCTTTGCCATCAGCATACTCCTCCCCTAAAGTAGGGGAGGTGGCTGAAAGCCGGAGGAGTATTAGTGACTTAAAGACAACTTAGCTATATGCACACAAAGTATGTAATACCCCCTCCCCCTTCGGGTACTCCCCCTACTTTAGGGGGAGAGTGCCATCCGGACGCTTGGACTATGAGGTGTGCCAAAAAGTATATCATAACCTAAATAAATATCAAGTGGTCATTTGCGATTATAAAAATCATTTTGAGCAGTCAATTATGCATTAAGCATTATAATGCTCATAAAGTGCTTCTTGGCTTCTGAACTCTACGTCACAGTCTTGATACCCTGCCACCACTCTCCCTTGCTTTGTGTCGCACAGTCCATAATCAACGATGTTGAGCAATTCCTGTTGGATATCCTTGTCATATACAGGTGTTACGACCTCTACACGGCAGTCCAGATTGCGAGGCATCCAGTCGGCAGAGCCAATAAAGTACAGAGGTTCGCCTCCGTTGGCAAAGATGAAGATGCGCGAATGCTCCAGGTATCGGTCTATGATGCCAACAATCTTCAGGCGACCGTCAAAATCCTCATTGTCAACCAACGAACAGTTGCCTCGCACAAGTGCCTCGACCTTGATGCCAGATTCGACAGCCTCATAGATCTTCTGCACAATCTTCGGTTCGGTGATGTGGTTCACCTTCATCTTTATCCATGCAGGCTTGCCAGCCAGATGATTCTTTATCTCGCCAGCAATCAGGCGGAGGAACTTCTCCTTCATCTCGTTGGGAGAGACAAGCAGTTGTCTGAACTTCACCGGTGAATATGGTCGCTCAATGAATCGGAACACACGTTCCACGTCCTGCACTATATTGCGGTTGGCAGTCATCAGCATCACATCCGTATATCGGGCAGCATTACCCTCATGAAAATTGCCCGTAGATATGACCGCAATATTTTGTCCGTTCTTCATTCCGATGTGAGTAATCTTGGAGTGTACCTTCAGCCCCTCCACACCGAAGATGACATTGATACCAGCCTCCTGCATCTTCTTAGACCAGCTGATGTTGCTTGCTTCGTCAAATCGTGCCAACAGTTCGATGATGACCGTCACCTTCTTTCCGTTGAGAGCGGCACAGATGAGAGCACGTATCACCTTCGAATCCTTCGCCAGTCGGTAGAGAGTAGTCTTGATGGTTTTCACCTTCGGGTCAATGGCAGCCTCGTTGAGCAGACGAATATACCCGTCAAAGCTATGATACGGCACATGCAACATGCGGTCCTTCTCCCTGATGACCTTGAATATACTTTCCGCGCCATGCAACTCTTTGCTAATGACAGGCTTCCACTTCGGATAGGTCAGTCCCTTCTTCCCGCAGTCAGGAAACGACATGAAGTCGCGGTGATTCTGATAGCGACCACCAGCCACAGCAGTGTCCAGGCGTGCACCCTCGGCAAGCAGCGACTTGATCCTACGCAAAGCCCCATTGGGCATACTGCTGTCATACACTATGCGTACAGGACTGCCCACCTTCCTCGACTTCACACCCTTCTGTATCTTCTGCATAAATCCCTCGCGGAGGTCATTGTCAATCTCCATCTCAGCGTCTCGTGTAAACTTGAATGTCCATGCCTCGAAATGCTTACATCTTATACCAGGAAATACCAGAGGCAGACACGCCCTTACCACATCATCAAGGTACATCACATTCACTCCGATTGCCTCTTCATCACCATCCCTCACTATTGGAGACTGCTGTGGAGATGGTATGACAAACCACCTTCCTACCGTATCGACAGGCAATGGAAAGAGAGCATAGCGCACCTTGCTGCCTTCGCTCTTCATGCGGACTATCATATATATGTTGTCGTCAGCCTCCTTGTCAAAGTCGTGCAGGTTCTCAAACCATATCGGAGATATTCTGCCGATGAGTCTTGTCCTGTAATACTGATATATACACAGTCTCTGCTTCTCATCCAGCTGATCATCACGCAGTATGTGTATGCCGTTAGCCGCAAGCGACGAGCGGACAGCGTCCACCGCCAACGCATACTCCTTTGCATACTTGGCATTCAGTCGGCTAATCGCCTTCAACTGCTGTGCGGCTTTCTCCGCCTCCGTCCTGACCTCCTTCGTCGGATGATCATCAGCAAGAGCTGCCACCCTGCCGAGATTGGCCATCCTGACACGAAAGAACTCGTCGAGGTTGTTGGAGTATATCCCGAGAAACGACATTCGTTCCAGTACAGGTACATTCTCTCTCTGCGCCTCCTCCAGTATTCTGTGGTTGAAGAGCATCCATGAGATGTCTCGCTCCACATAGTTTTGCTTTGTAAGTTTCACCATTGTCTATTAGATAAATATTAATGTCAGAGCGATCAAAGGCCAAGCCCCCGATAGCGCTGCAAAAGTCACGAATGACTATTACAGAGTGTTTGCAAACTTGTTACGATCCGATTACACCCCTCGCCTGCAACAATATCTTAACCAGATTGCAACAAGATTGTAGCAAATAGAGTATAAAGACTACAATTATTGTGGTCCGGAAGAAAAGAAATTGACATACGTATGTCTAAGGCTCGTCATACGTACGTCTAAGGCTCGTCATACGTATGTCTCATAATCTCTAAATAATTTCTGGTTAATTTCTGGCTAATTTCTTTCAGTGAAAAGTAACCTTTAGCTCGGCGTAGCCATCCTTTAGCTCGATGAAGTCATTTACGCATTGCCCAATGCTCAATGCCCCCTGTAACAACATCTTAACATGGTTGTAACAGATTTGTAACATCTTCGTAATACTTTTGCAACAAATATCATTCAGTATGGATACATTACTTAATATTCTCTCTCTGCTTGGTTCGTTAGGCCTCTTCCTCTTCGGTATGAAAACGATGAGCGAGGGGCTTGAGAAGTTTGCTGGCGATCGTCTGCGCAGTGTATTGGCCGCTATGACCAAGAACAGATTTATGGGAGTGCTGACCGGCATCGTCGTTACAGCACTTATACAGTCATCATCTGCTACGACGGTCATGGTCGTCTCATTCGTCAATGCAGGACTGATGAATCTTGTGCAGGCCATTGGTGTCATCATGGGTGCCAATGTAGGTACGACCGTGACGGCATGGATCATCTCGGCTATAGGTTTCAAGGTCAACATAGCTAGCCTTGCTCTGCCATTGCTCGCCTTTGGTATTCCGCTCATATTCAGCAAGAAGAACAAGCGTAAGTCAGTGGGCGAGTTTATCTTCGGCTTTGCCTTTCTCTTCATGGGACTCAGCTTCCTGCAACAGGCAGCCACCGACCTCGATATTGGTTCGATGGTAGCGACGATGCTTGCAGAGGTTGCTGACGGAGGATTTCTTACCATCATACTCTTCGTCATAGTTGGCGCTCTTGTCACCATGCTCGTACAGGCATCGGCAGCTACGATGGCCATCACGCTTATGCTCTTCGACATGGCTATCCCAGGCTTTGGACTCGAACAGGCTGCGGCACTCGCCATGGGACAGAATATCGGTACTACCATCACTGCTTTCATGGCATCCATGACAGCCGGTACACAGGCTCGAAGGGCTGCTCTGGCTCACATGTTCTTCAATGTATTTGGCGTGATAGTTGTGCTGATGATGTTCTATCCATTCTGCGATGTAGTCAGTTGGTTTGTCGAGGATGTGATGAAGGCAGGCGACAATGCATTGTTTAAGCTCTCCATGTTCCACACCGCCTTCAATATATTCAACACCTTATTATTAATAGGATTTGTCAAGCAGATAGAGAAGTTCGTATGCCGTGTACTTCCAATCAAGGAAGAGGTGGAGGAGTATGGCCTCAAATACATATCTGGTGGTCTCTTCTCTACTGCTGAGCTCTCAATACTTCAGGCACGCAAGGAGATTGTACACTTTGCCGAACGCTGTCAGAAGTCCTTCAACTATGTGCTCTCCATGAGGACCAACGATGATGATTACGATGAAGACAACTTCAAAAAACTCTTTGCAAAGGTAGAGAAATACGAATCTATCACTGACAATATGGAGTATGAGATAGCGCACTACCTGCAGCAGGTGAGTGAAGGTCATCTCTCGGATGATACCAAGCTACAGGTGCAGCGTATGCTTCGTGAGGTGGACGACCTCGAGAGCATCGGCGACTGCTGTTTCTCATTGGCACGTACTCTCAGCCGTAAACAAGAAAACTGCTCAGAGCCTTTCAGCCCTGAACAGTTTGAACAGATCCTTCGCATGGAGCATCTCGTCAGCGAAGCCCTCAGCCTCATGACCGATACACTTCGGCAACCCGAAGGCGAAGGGCATGATATCGAGCGTAGCTATACCATCGAGAATGAGATAAACGCTCTTCGCACTCAGGTGCGTAGCGACAATCTACAGCGTATCTCCGCTGGTCAGTACGACTATAAGCTCGGCGCCTTCTACATAGACTACATCAATGGTCTTGAGAAACTTGGCGACTATATCCTCAATGTAGTGCAGAGCAAGGCACGCCAGACGAGGGGATGATCAGTCATCGTCATCATCGTCGTCATCCCAGTCATCATCGTCTTCGTCATCTATGTCAAGGGAGAGTGATCTTGGGGATTCCATAATATCGGCATCATCCAATGTGTCGAACGGTGAGATTTTTATTTGTTCCATAGTCAATGTATCTATTATAGTTAATGATATACTTTTTCGACACTACAAATAATTATTATTGATTAATCACGTATTTGACGAATCTCTCTAATGTGGTTGTATTTGCATCACCGAGCAAAGGTTGGCTTCGCCGAGCTAAAGGGTTCGTGTCTAATTGTATATCATTTCCATATTTTATTAGAATCTGATCATAAGCTCTGCTACGAGTTTGTCCTGCTCGCTATCTTTTGGCGTACCGCTGGCAGGGTACCAGTACTTCTCGTAGTTGAGACGTATGTCAGTAGGGAAGTACTTGTTTCGGACAGAGAAGGTAAAGCCTGCTGTGAGGCGGTGACGCTGAGCGTCTGATAGCAACAGGCGGCTTGTACCCTCAGCAAATCCCTTCTTCCCATCGCTATGGTTGTCCATATAGTCATAGCGCAGTAGATAACTGAGTGCTTGGATATAAGACCTTTCGTTTCGCCAATTCTGCTTGTAAATAGCCATCGCATTGACGGCATTGCAATCGTCAAACGCATCCTTGGCGTATGACTTGTGTAGGTATTCAGCCTCCAGATGGAGACCGCCACGCTCGTAGTAGGCACCGAAGTCGAGAGACGTATACGACGCTTCACGTCCCGCAATGAGCTGATGCTGAATGCTTGGGATGAGTGCCAAACCCTTGCAAGGGAAATACTGGATACGGGCAGAATAAGCAGGAGATGTAAACCATGCAGTCTTCTGATTGTCAAGATTGCTGCCATTGTACAAGCCTGCATCGACAGCGAGCACTTTGCGATGGTCCTTGTCTATAATATCATAGCCTACGGCAGCACCCACATCACGCATGTCACCTACCTGCTTGGCAATGAACGAACGGTTGGCGAAATACTGTGCCGACGGGTTGCGATGGGCGTCGATGGAGAAGGGCATACGTTGCTGACCGAGCGTGACGCGTAGTGCGCTTGACTCATCCTCCGCCTTCTCCAGAGGTAGGAGAAGCCTTACCCAGGCATCTTTCATCTTGATGGCAGATTCGTCGCAAAGGTCCACCTCCAGCTTGTATGCAGAGCGTCGTGACAGTGCTCCATCAGCAGAGAGACGGGCATTGCGCACTTCGAAGCGGCTGGCTTCGAGGTCATGCTGATATTCGTACTTGCCACGAAGTATGCCATGTATCTTAGGAGCATACATTTGAGTGTCATTCATCGACTGCAGTCTCTCTTCAAGCGTAGATAGTCGTTCATCTACCGATTGAGCCGATGCCACATTGCAGCAGCACAGGAGGAGGAAGAAAATACTTACTTTAACATTATTCATATACTGACGTCATTCCAAGGATTTGGTTTGCTCTCGGACGACGGTGCAAAAGTCATATATTCGTGTTACAATGATGTTGCAATGATGTTAAGTTTGGGTGAAATCAGACGAAAGTGTTACAATGTTGTTAAAGTTGAGTCAGTATATGTCACGGCACACCTGTTTTCTAATATAATATACTAACTTTGTGCCAGATATATATTGAGACAATGTATGGCAAAGCGTATTCTTATAGTTGACGACGAACCTGATATTTGCGAGATACTCCGTTTCAATCTTGAGATGGAAGGATATGACGTAGATGTGGCGGAAGGTGCAGAGGAAGGACAGGGTATCATAATGCGACACCTGTCAGCAGGTACTAAGACCGACCTCATCCTGCTTGATGTGATGATGACTCCAAAGTCAGGATTTGAATGGGCATCAGAGTTGAAGACGAATTATTTCACAGCCAATATCCCTATCATATTCTGTACGGCAAAGACCCTCGAAGGCGACCTCCTGCAAGGTTTTGCACTCGGTAGCGACGACTACATCTGCAAGCCCTTCCGCATAAGCGAAGTGAAGGCAAGGGTGAAGGCGGTATTGAAACGGACCGCCTCCCTCCAGCCACCACGAGGTGGGGTAGAAGACGTCACCAACCTCCTAGACAAGGACCGTACGATAGTGTACGAGGGGATAAGGCTGGACCTTGACCGTAAGGAGTGCTTTATAGACGACAAGGAGGTGGTGTTCACCCGACTCGAGTTTGAGGTGCTCGCCCTTCTACTCTCCAGACCAGGTCAAGTCTTTTCGCGCGAAAAGATACTGAGCACCGTATGGCCAAGTGACGCCATCGTACTTGACCGAACGGTAGATGTCAACATCACTCGCATTCGCAAGAAGATAGGACGCTACGAGGGGCATCTGCGCACAAAGTTTGGGTACGGGTACTTCTTCCATGCATAATATAAAAGAACACGAATTACTCTAATCTCACGAACCTTTAGCTCGGCGAAGCCAATGTAATAGATTGGATTAGTCAATACACACGCATTGGCAACTACATTCGGAAACAAGTCCGAAGTCCCCCTAAAGTAGGGGGGCATTGCGATGTGTTTAGCAATGCTTGCGACCGTAGGGAGTGCCGAAGGCCCTTACGAAGGGGGAGGGGGTATTACATTAGGTTCGTGTGATTCGTCAAATTCGTGGTTAAAGAATAAAGATAATTATTCGTTGTGCCAAAAGTCAAGACAAAAAATAACGCTATGCGGACGCGACATACAAACAAGATATTCATCATAGCGACAATCCTCGCCAGTATTATCACGCTCTTCTTCGGAATATACGAATACAGGCGCGAACACGCTTTCCGTGTCGATATACTCCATTCGCAGTTGCAACTCAACAACTACCATTACGTGGAGGGGCGAGGCGAACCGTATATCCGTGTTACAGTCATCGACACCCTCGGCAATGTCCTTTCCGATACAGAGGAGGCGGATGTCTCTCGCCTGGGCAATCACCTGCAGCGAGAGGAGATACAGGGGGCACTTCACCGCCAAGGCAGTGGCTATGCCATCAAGCGAGCGTCTGAGACCAATGGCGAAAAGTACTTCTATTCGGCAACACGATTTGACGACAAGATAGTACGATCATCCGTACCTTACTCGGCCGAACTGACCTCCTCGCTCGAGCACGACTACACCTTCCTCTACTATACCGCCGGCATACTTGCCCTCATCGCTACAGCCATGTATTTTCGCCGTCGCTACGAGCATAGCGAACAGGAGAAACAGCGTATCAAGCGACAGCTCACCGAGAATGCCGCCCACGAACTCAAGACGCCCGCTGCCACCATCGAGG
>JAZLKQ010000506.1:0-7136 GCA_045597745.1 Bacteroidaceae bacterium
AGTTTTGAGCAATACGTTCTATCTCCTTGCTCATAGTGGCAGAGAAGAGCAGAGTATTGCGCTCCTTAGGCACTCCAGCGAGTATAGCGTCTATACTGTCGGAGAAACCCATGTCGAGCATCTCGTCGGCTTCGTCAAATACTACGTTTTCCACGTTGTCGAGTTTAGCCGCTCCTCGCTCCATGAGGTCGACGAGTCGTCCTGGAGTAGCCACAATGACCTGCACGCCCTTCTTGAGGGTGCGTATCTGTGCTTCGATGCTTGAACCTCCGTATACAGCAAGCACGTGGAGGCCCTCTATATATTTTGAGTAATCTTTGAGGTCATCTGCAATCTGCAGACAGAGCTCGCGTGTAGGCGCAAGAATAAGTGCCTGTGTGAGCTGGCTGCTTGTGTTGACCTTCTGCAGTACTGGCAGACCGTATGCTGCCGTCTTGCCGGTACCAGTCTGGGCAAGCGCCACTACGTCGTTGTTGTTACCAAGGAGATATGGTATCACAGCCTCTTGTACAGGCATCGGGTTCTCGTAGCCCTCCTCCTTGATGGCCTTTAGAATGTCTTCTCTTAATCCTAATTCTTCAAATGTCATATAATATTGTTTAGCAAGGCATAGACCTCTATGCCTCATGTGTTGTCTTGATATATTCGTCCGCCCACTTCTTGCTTATGGAGTTGTTGTAGCTCTGGCAGACCTGTGCGGCAAGGTCGCAACCGCATCTTACTATGTTGTCCCACTTGTCCTCCGTCAGTCCGTCGAGGTCATCTCGACCTATGCCCAGCTTCATGAGCCCGAATATGTCGCCAGCATTGAAGTTGTCGCCTGCGCCTATCGTAGAGACAGTCTCTATCTTATTGACCTTGTATTTCTTGTTGATTGTCGGTGTGATGAGTTTGACGTCACCGTCAGCATCAGTGCAAAGCATATTTTTGCAGTAGAAGTCTATCTCCTTCTTGTAGATGACTTCAGGGTCGCTTATGCCGAATAGGTTGTCAAGATCCTCGGTCGATCCCCTTACGATATCTGCAGCTTCGAGGTTGTCCAGCATGTCTGCATATATCTTGAGTGCCTCATGCTTGTGCGAACTGCGGAAGTTGAAGTCATAGTAGATGAGTGCCTCTCTGCTGCGTGCATAGTCGAGAAACTCCTTTACCTTTGGGCGCAACACAGGGTTGAGCACGAAGTAAGAACCCATCATGATGATGTCGTCCTTGTGTATGTCTGGCCATTCGACCTCAAGTCGAGCGTTAGGGTAGTCCTTGTAGAATGAGTATTCAGCGTCATTCTTGTCGTTGAGCCATGCAAGTGATATTGCTGTGCGACCGTCAGGATATACGGCCACGCTATGATTGTCTATACCATTGTCATCCATGAAGTCGAGTATGAGGCGACCGACCTTGTCATTGCCCGTCTCCGTTATCATAGTAACATTCTGGTTTAGGCGTCCTAATGATATTACTCCATTGAATACTGAGCCTCCAGGTACGGCAGCAGTAGGCTGTCCGTTCTTGAAGATGATATCCATTATCGTCTCTCCGATACCTATTATCTTACGCATATATTAATGTTGTTAATCAGTTCTTCAAGGCTGTCCACCTTGACCATACATTGTGATAGAGGTTTGTTGACCACACCTCTGTCCTCAAGACCTCTCAACATGTCAAAGAGTCCATCCCAAAAACCATCGATATTCCAGAAGATGACCTTCTTGTCGTTGACCCCGATAGTGCATTGAGCCATGACGGTAAACGCCTCGTCGAGGGTGCCGATACTGCCAGGCAATGCGATGAGTACGTCCGATTCGCTCTCGAGCCACTGCTTGCGGTCTGTGAGGTCCTCGCAATGGAAGGTGATATCTATATAGTCGCTCACTCTGCCTCTCTCTACGAGTATGCGTGGCACTACTCCAAATACCTTTCCCCCAGATGTATGCACAGCCTTAGCCACCGCCTCCATGAGTCCGCAGTTGCAACCTCCATACACGAGAGTCTTGCCGTTGCGTCCCATCCACTCGCCCAACTGTGCGGCAAGTGTGTAGTAATGGGCAGGCAGATTGTCTGACGAGGAGCAGAACACTCCGATCTTATCCATCATTCTGATTTATACGTTATTTGCTTGCAAAGGTACGGTTTATTATTGACATTATTCGTCTGGCAGTATATAAATGTGTAATTTCCTTTATATTAGACAATGGTTTTGCAATTCTTTTGTAACTTTGCAATAGCAAATACTACAATCACGATGCGTATACTATTTATCTTACTAACAATTCTTGCAGGTGCGATGACAGGCAAGTCAATGGCAAGCGTACTGTGGTACTCCGACAGTCAGGAGATAGCAGGCACGTGGAGGTCTGCACTACATGCCTCTATGGGAGTGCAGATAGAGGAGAGCCGTCTGTGCTATGGACTTAGGCTCAAGGACGATCAGGAGGGCGACCTCCGCATACTTACGGACAATACTCTTAGTCAAAGCCATCCCGACGTGATACTGCTGCAGCTTGGTTGCAATGACGAGGCAGATGTAGAGACCGGTACGATGCGGTCGTATTCGAGGGTGCTCTTCGACTATCCTTACGGTACGGTGTGTACTCTCACGGGCAAGATGTCACGCCAGAAGATCATCGCCGTGTCAAAGGACGAGGCACGTATAGCCACAGACAACTTTGCCGGTGCGCTCTACCGTATAGTGATGCATCTGCGCACCACCCTGCCAGACGCACGCATATTCCTCATGTCACCGCTTGCCATAGGCGGTCAGCATACGGAGGCGGACAGGAAGAAGCTTGCTCAGATAAGTATGGTGGCAAATATGTTTTGCCTGCCGATGATAAGCGACAATGCTGATGCGATGAAGTCATACGCATTTGTGTGGAACAAGAAGCGCCCTAACCTCGGCAACGTACTTCTCATCGGTGACAGCTACTGTGAACAGCGTCGTTGGACAGCACAACTTGAGGCTATAGCCGACGTCAACCTTGTCAATCTTGGTGTGAGCAGTGCGACGATGAAGGACCGAAATGAAGACAAGCAGGCATCGTATACTGCATATCCAGTCAAGACAGACAACTCAGGCAATCACAATACGCTTGCCTCACAGATACAGAAGCTCCGCCGACTCATGAGCGGACGCAATCTCGGCAAGGACGAGACCGCTATACCTGCTGACTATCGTCCTGACTACATACTCATAGAGGGCGGAGCCAATGACAATCCCGACTCGGAGGCTGACGTGCGTGGATATGAGGATGACATAAGGCTCGACCGCCGAACTACATTTGCCGGTGCGCTCGGGTACCTTGTCGGTGAGGTCAAGAAGATGTTTCCTGATGCGAAGGTATACATCGTGACGCCAGGTGGACTCTACTATGGACATACGGACAAGCCGTTTGACTACATAGTCAAGGCCAACCAGATACGTACGGCAGCGAGTATGCTGCATGTGCCTACAGTCAACTGGGACATGGACGGCAGGCTCTCCTTCGTGTTCAATAATTCGCGTGGCACAGGTACGGGGACCGCCGCTTCACCATTCAGATACAACATCTCCACCCGTGAGACGGTAGACCTGCTACATCCTAATGATCTCGGAGGCAGATACCTTGCAGAGTCGGTAGTGCATACGCTACAGTAGCCGTTAGGGATAAGACATACAGAGTATGACGTCCGCATGTGTCGATTGACATGTGCGGACGTTTTTATTAGTGTGATTATATAAGCTATTTGGCATACATACCCTCCTTCCATTTTATACATACGTATGTTGAGCCTTCGTCATACGTTAGATAAAGCCTCGTCATACGTATGTCGGAGCTCCGTCGACCGTATGTCACTTTTTCACCCTGCTGAGGCATGTACGCATGGGGTAGGGGGAAAGTCCCATAACGATTAGGGATAATACACTCAACGAATAGACATTTACCCCTTTTGCCCCTCATGATAATGCCATATCTTTGCAACGTCAAAACAAAGAAATACTTTTAATAAAACAATAGAGACATTAACCAGAAGCTCAGGCTTCACTAAAACTAATAAGACTTATGAAGACAACTAAGACTTTAGGACTCGTCGCATTGATGACTATCCTCGGTACAACAACTATGTGTGGTGCTAATATCGCTATAAAGAATCCTGTAAAGAAGCAGCCTGTCAAGGTGACTGTAGTAGAACATCGTAACCACAACAAGAGCTACAACAACTGTGACTGCAGGACTTGCATGGAGCTACGTCGCAAGGAGGCTATGCACAATACTTGCCAGTGCAAGGAGTGTGTCAAGAAGAATGACAAGCAGCACAAGGCCAATGGTCACTTGCGTGCTCCTCATCACAATGGCAACGTGAAGTACAACCAGCCTGTGCCTATGCGCAGATAGCTTGGTAAAGCAATGGAATAAGGTTAATAATATGTTATAGATTTATCTAAGGCTTTGAGCCAGATAGAGCGTACAACGGTCGACAGAGTGTTGCAGTTGTACGCTCATTCTATATATGATAAGCATGTCAATCTTCAGCAGGCTTCTTCTTGCGTAGATAGCCGATGCACTCCTTGAGTATGTTGGCTCCCAAGAGATAGAGCGTACCTACATAGATGACGGCAGCTGTGAGTATACGGCTCACGAACAGCAGATATATGTTGGTGATAGGGAGAGTGATCCAATAAGTCACTAACATGGTGCCTGCAGCGATGACAAGAAATGGCAATATGTCCTTGAGCACATGGACGAACGGTATGCGTATCTCACGCCACAGGAAGTAGTGCCAGATACCTGTCCACAGTATGACTATACAGACGTAGGCAGTGACCATGAGGTCGAGGTTGCTGATGTTGATACCTCCTGGCAACTGTTGCAGGTCGAGCATACTGATGGCGATGACGGTCGATAGTATGGTGAGACACTGGGCTATCATATTCCACATATATATATTGCTCTTGCCTCGACTGATGATGAGGTTGAAGTAGAGTGTGGCGATAGGTTGGAATGCTCCGCCTATGCACAGTATCTGCATGAGGTGGGCGCTGTCGAGCCATTTGTCCTTGATGGTAATGACGATAAACTCGGGTGCTATGAGTGACAGGCCGAACATCACGGGAAAACTCACGAAGCACGTGAAGCGAAGCATCTTGCGAAATGCCCTGCATAGACGTTCGTGGTCATCTATGATCTGCACGAAGGTAGGTTGCGCCACACCCTGCACCATGCCTGTGATGGTCGATGCTCCCATGTTGTTCCACTTGTTGGCCTGCGCATAGTTGCCCACCTCATTGGCGGCGTTGACGGTATCTTGACGGCCAAGGACTATGGAGAATATATTGTTGTTGACATGGTTGACAATATTTGTGATGAGCATCTTGACGCTGAAGGAGAACATCTCTCGGACGGGTTGAAAGGTGATGGAGAACGATGGCTTCCATCGTGATAATATCCAGCTACATACGCTTACCGAGAGGTTGAATGTGATGGTCTGAGTGGCGAGTCCCCAGTAGGCGGCACCATTGAGCGCCATAATGATACCGACAGTGCCAGACAATATGAGCGATATGAGTCCCATGATGGCGAGCTGCTTCTGCTTGAGTTGACGGAAGAGCAGGGCTCGTGGCACTATGGAGAATGACGCTATGAAGAAGGCAAGAAAGTAGTATCGCGACAGGTCGAGCAGTACTGGTGTATGGTAGAAGTCGGCTATAAGTGGCGCTGACAGGAAGAGCAGGATATAGAGTATGAGACTTATGCCGATATTAAACCAGAAGACGGAGTTGTAGTCCTTGTGAGTCGCATCCTTCTTATTGGTAAGTGCTGTGACAAAGCCGCTCTCCTGCAGAGCTACCGATATGCAGGAGAAGATGGCGAGCATACCTATCACTCCATATTCCTTTGGGTCGAGGATGCGCGCCAGGACGAAGCCGAAGAGAGCATTGAGCAACTGGGTCGCGCCGTTGTTGAGCGTACCCCAGAGAAAACCTTTGGCTGCTTTGTCCTTTAGCTTACTGTCTGACATGAACGGAATAATTATAAGTCCTAAGGGAACGTTAGTTGTGTATATTCACATTATTGCCATCGTATGTGATACGATAGCGATAGAGAGGACGTGGAGTACCGGAGGTGACCTCTGATGGAGCTGACACTATTGCGCCGTCATCGCTCAGGTTGTATACTATGTGGCAGTTGGAGCATGAGGCGGTGGCGTTGTCACGGAGCGAGAGCCGCTTGTTGGCTCGGTCGCAAGTAGGACAAGCCAGGTCGTAAGCTCGTGGCTCTCCATAGTATGTCGTGCCGATGATGAGGCCGCCGAGACCAAACTGGTATGAGGCCAAGAGAGCATCAGAGTATGTGTTGGTACTGTTCATGGTGCTCATCTCGAGGCGTGTGGCTCCATCGTCCACTCGTTTGCGTATGGTCATAAACTGTCCGTAGTTGCCCATAGTATTGAACATCTCCGCATACTGCACTACGGTGAAGTAGCAGAATACGCGGTACTGGGTACTGTACTTCTTGCTGACCTCATCGTCTGAACATCCGTTCAGCACGGGTGCAGTAATGGCGGCAATAAGTAATGCCGCCATTGCTCTAAGTATATGTCGCCTTGGTGATTGCATAGTAAGCAAATGTGATCTGCTGTGTAGTGGTGTGTCTTGCACCAGCCCGTCATCAGCTTAGAACCATAGCTGCGGGTTGGAGATAATCTGCTGTATCTCTGTCATCTCTTCTGCGGAGAAGTCAAGCCTGTTGATGGTGTCGAGGTTGTCATTGAGCTGACGAACTGACGACGTGCCTATGATGACAGAGGTCACTCGCTTGTCTGCAAGTAGCCATGCGAGTGCCATCTGAGGCAGAGACTGTCCGCGTCTCTCGGCGATAGCGGCGAGTAGCTTGGATGCCTCGATGCGCTCTGCTGTGACTTGTGATGTCTGCAGAAAGCCTGTGGAACGTGCGGCGCGGCTTCCTTCTGGTATACCGTTCCAGTACTTGCTGGTGAGCATACCTTGTGCAAGTGGTGAGAAGCAGATGACGCCTGAGCCGTTGGCAGCGGCTACCTGGAAGTTCTCGTTCCTTGCAGCTGGGTCAAACATAGAGCTACGGTACTGGCTGAGCAGACATGGTACGTGAGCCTCTCTCAGTATGTCGTAGCACTTCTGCTGC
>JAZLKQ010000507.1:0-4610 GCA_045597745.1 Bacteroidaceae bacterium
TGGACCACTATTGGGTGAAGACATGTCTCGACTGCAAGACATTCAGATACAGCGACTTCAACATAGGCAATCGTCAGCGTACTGACGAACCATTCAACAAGGTATTCATACGTGACTGGCTCGATGGCGAGAAGACGCATATCAACCAGTATATAGCACAAGACTGTGACGGTATCATATCAGGACTGTACGAATATGACAAATGTTATCGTCCATGCTTCCCAGACAAGACACACTTCATCCCCTTCCCTATCAATCTCTCATCTGTCAGACCCAAGACCGAAAGACCGCATGACGGCAAAGTTCGTTTCTTCATCGGCATTCAGAAAGGCAAGTCAGAATACAAGGGTACAGACATCATGCTGCATGCTCTGGAGAGAGTCAAGGCGGACTATCCCGACAGATGCGAGATAGTCAAGGTCGAGTCTGTGCCGTTCGACGAATACCAGAACCTCATGAACTCGTCCGACGCAATACTTGACCAGCTATACAGCTATACACCTGCCATGAACGCTCTGCTTGCCATGGCAAAGGGACTCATCATCGTCGGAGGAGGCGAACCCGAGAATTATCACATATTAGGAGAAGATGAGTTAAGACCTATAGTCAACGTATTGCCTGATGAAGATGATGTATACAACAAGCTTCTTCACCTCACCCTCCATCAAGAGATGATACCTACGCTCTCACAGCAGAGTATCGAATATATCAGGCGACATCACGACCACATCAAGGTGGCAAGACAGTATCTTGACGTGTGGCAAAAGTAAAATATCAATCCAAAGAACTATACTAATCAACTAACATGAAACTATTATCATTGGCTACCGCACTTACCATATCATTATCTATAAGTGCACAATCAAGCGACTGCAACTGCAACCGATGCCAGATACTCAAGACGGTCGGATATCAGTTCAATGCACTCCGACTCGGAGACATCACATTACCAAAGGACATCAACGGCACTCCCATCACATGGTCCATACAGCCAGATGCATCCGCTTCTGACTATATGTCATACACATCAGGGGTAATCTCCGTGACTTCATTGCCAAAGGGCGAATACAGGCAGGCAGGAACTATCACCGCATCTGCAGGCAATGAGACATTTGTCTATCCACTTACACTTGCACCCGATGACGAGATGTATGGATACCTATATTGCCACATGGCAGGCACAAGCGAGAATACTCTCTATGCCATCGGGACAAAGGCTGACGGCGGAGTCAAGTATCACCCGGTCATCAACAACCAGCCTATATATGACCCAGAAGAACTGGCTAAGGTTGAGGGAGGCGTACGCGATGCCTTCATCACACGCAGCTATGACGGCAAGGAGTATCTCATGGTGACAACAGACATGAGCAACCGAAAGTCACGTACATGGTGGAATCATGGTATCAACCTCATGAAGAGCAACGACCTCATACACTGGACTTCCACCACATTTGACTTCCGCAAAGGTCCTGAGATATTCTCCGACTCATTGAGCAAGAACATATACAAGGACTTCTCGCTCATCAACCGAGTATGGGCTCCACAGGTCAGCTGGGACAAGGACTATGAATGGAAAGACAAGGATGGCAAAGTCATCGACAAGGGAGGCTACTTCGTATACTACTCTATGCTCTCTACCAACGAGGGCGACGACCACGACCGCATGTACTACAGCTATGCCAACAAGGACTTCACCACACTGACCAAGCCACAGCTCTTCCATGACCGAGGCATAGCAATGATAGACTGTCACATAGACTGGAATGACTGTGACCAGCAGTATCACATCTTCTTCAAGAGAGAGGGTGCAGACGCTCGCGACAGAGGTATATACAAGGCAGTATTCGACAAGTTGCCGGGCGCAAGTTCATCAAGCTTCACAGGCAGTTTTGGTCAATGGAAAGACATCCTTCATATCACCAACGAAGGCACCAACCTCACCGAGGGCCCAAGTGCGTTCCGCCTCATCAACGAGAACAAGTGGAAGGTAGCATACATCAGATACAGCGGTGGCAAGGCTTACAAGATATGCAATGCCAACTCCATACTCGAAGACATAGACAAGGGACAGGTCATCGAGGGTGATGTCAATCCTCAGCACGGTTCATTCATCACTCTTACCGAAGACGAATACAATCTCCTCGAAGCATGGACTGCTCTCAAGGCACAGGCTGATGCTCTCGCATCTGACCCTAAGACTGCCAAGGGCAGCAAGCTCAAGGCAATAAAGGCTAAGTTGCAGAAGACTTACACAGAAGATGCCGTCAAGCAACTGCTTAAACTATATAAATAATAAACTCAACTACTACTTATGAACTTAAAATACACACTCCTGTCATTAGCATTAATGACATCTGCTATCAGCGCAACCGCCCAGCGCAAGGAGTATACTCCTTCGCCAGTCACAGGTGCCGCATGGAACAAGCCGGGCAATCTCAACCCGTTCATACCAGGGTACTTTGCCGACCCTACAATAAGGAAGTTTGGTGACACCTATTATATATATGCCACAACTGACGGCACAGGCAACGGCTACGGACCTGCACAGGTATGGGTGAGCAAGGACTTCGTCAACTGGAAGAATGTCGTGCTCAACTGGCCTACTACAGAGGTCGTCTGGGCTCCGGACGTAGTACAGCAGAGTGACGGCACATACCGTTACTACTATTGCGAACCATGCAACATCAACATTGGTGAGTCTGCATCGCCACTCGGACCATGGAAGAACATACTCGGCACACCTGATGCTCAGATGGTGCCAGACAGATACGTGCACAATGTCATCACGCTCGACCCGCAGCTATTCCGTGATGATGACGGTGCGGAGTACCTTTATTTCACTACATGGGGTATATATGACGGATTTGGTTGTGGCGTAGCAAAGCTCAACCCTGACTACAAGGGCACAGACAAGCCTGATGCTCGACGCTGGAGTGAGAACAGACCTCACCCTATAGCAGCAGACGACTTCTTCTCCGAAAAGAAGATCATACCCAACACACAACTCAAGGACATCTTCGAAGCGCCATTTGTATTCAAGCGCAACGGCATATACTACTTCACATACTCGTCAGGCTCATGCCATACAGACACATACAGGGTACAGTATGCCACAAGCACCGTCGGACCGATGGGGCCATTCGAATACAAGGGCGAACTCCTCACCACCAATACTGACGGTACAGTACACGGTCCTGGCCATCACTCCATACTTGTCGACGGCGACCACTACTACATAGTCTACCACCGTCATGACATAGCTAAGGCTATACATGGATTCAACCGTCAGGTATGTATCGACGAACTGCACTTCAACGACGACGGCACTATCAGCAGAGTCACTCCTACTCATGACGGAGTCATCCCTGCATCACTCTTAAAGAAGAGCAAAAAGCACACTGCCACCAACCTGGCATACGGAGCCAAGGTCACTGCATCATCATACTACAATGATATGTTCCTGCCTCAGTATGTGACTGACGACAACAACGCAACCCTCTGGAAGGCACGCAACTGCAACAACTACTCCGCCACCAGTGCTCAGCAGACTGACGAATGGATATGCATCGACCTGGGCGAGACCAAGACTTTCAACCAGATATGGACACAGTTTGAGTACGCCACATTCTTCTACCAGTACCGCATCGAGACATCTGTGGACGGGACAGAGTTCAAGCTTTATGCCGACAGAGGAGACAATGTCAATGCGGGCTCGCCAATGATTGATACAGGCAATGCCGAGGCTCGATACATCCGTATCACCATCACTGACACTCAGAAGAATGGGCACTTCCCTGCCATCTGGAACGTAAAGGTATACAATGCCAACAAGAAGAACGACCCTGTGGCACTGCTCCCTTCTACCGAAGGCATGGACTATTCTGCAGTCGAGGCTGGTTATCCTCTGCTGCACAAGAAGGATGTAGAGCCTGCCGACCGCACCTCTGCCCAGCAACGTCAGTACAAGGTCATCGACATCAATGCCGACGACTATGCATCTGCTGGCGGACAGGTGACAAAGATTGCCAACAAGAGCGCACTTGGCGGTTCGTTCACGAGTGACTCACCTATCGTCGTAGAGGTCAAGAAAGGCAAGCACGCATTCTACTTCGACGGTAGCCAGACCATGCACAGCGACTTCTCACTGCCTCGCACGATGAAGTACAATGCCCCTTACACCATCTCAGCATGGGTGCTCAATCCACAGGTAGGAGGCATAGAGACCGTTGCCGAGTTTACCACACGACGCAATGATCTCGCCACCATAGAGCTACGTCAAGGCACAGACCGACAGAGTGGACTCATAGCGCACAATGCGTCATTTGAGAACTTCGGTTGCCCACGACAGTGCAAGGAGGGCGAAGGAAAGTGGCAGCACTGGACTGTGACGTATGACGGATATATGGAACGTATCTATCTGGACGGCAAACTCGTCACCGAGAAGAACTCGTTTCTCATGATACGTCCAGAAGGAAACATCACGCTCGGTTCCTCATTTGGCGGTGCAAACAGATTCAGCGGATACATACATTCGCTCAAGTTCCTCGACCGTCCACTCACAGCATCAGAGGTCGAGGCAGAATACCAGCAGCCATCATCTACAACTGCCC
>JAZLKQ010000508.1:0-2221 GCA_045597745.1 Bacteroidaceae bacterium
CTCTGGCACGCTCTTTTTTTTGCTTTTGAGGATGCTTGTCGTTTCTGCATGTTGTGCCAGAAATGAAATAAATGGAAAGAGTGTGATGTTTATATGTATAATAATATGCTAAATAAGCATAAATATTATACGAGCAGAGGATTATATAATAAAAAGAAGTCTATATTTGCAAAACATATATTGTAAAACATAAACTAACAAGAATAATTATGTCTATGAAGAGTCTTATCATTACACTACTTACGGTTGTCATGCTGATATTGCCACAAGGAATATGTGCACAAAACTATGATGCACTGTGGAAAGATTTGCAGACTGCAAAGAATGCTTATCTCCCAAAGGATATAGAGAAAGCTGCCAGTAAGATATATCTCAAGGCAAAGGCGGAAAATAACTTTCCGCAGATGATGGCATCAACCTTAGAACTGGTTCAGGCAAGGATTGACGTTGACCCTGATAGTTTTGAGGTGGACATGGCTAAATTGGAAAAGTTCTTGCCAAAGACAAAGCAAGGTAAGGCTCAAACTGTCGATGAGGCGTGTCGTTATGCGGTAGTCAGCGGTATTCTTGCTACGGCATACAAGACTATGTCTACAAATTATTCTCGTGCATTTGATGATGAGCACAAGGCTGAATGCAAAGCAAAGATAAATAAGTATTTTGCTCAGTCAATAGAGAATATGGAATTGCTGAGCCAGGCCAAGAGCGACAAGTATGAGCCTTTGACTAAACTCTATGAGGACGGTAGTCTTTACAATCACGACATGCTTGCAGTAATGATAGGTTTTGTCAGGAAGTACAATACCTCTCTATCAGCTAATGACAAGGCCGATATCATGGAACGCGCTCTTAAGATATATAATGCAAAAGGCAACAGAAATGCTGCAACCCTGATAAGACTTGAGATGCTGACAGATAAGTATTTCAGGACACGTACAGAAAAAGAAGAGTATCAGTCGGCTGTGAAGGCACTCCTTGATGAGTCAAAAGATATCGAGGCAGGAGCTGATGTCGTCGTAAAGTACCTGTCAATCGCTGATGCCTCGACAGATTCGCTTCACACAGAATTGTGGCGTCTTGCTAAGTGGGCAAAGTCTCATTGGCCAGAGTCTAAGTTTGTAAACAACTTTGACAACTATATAGTCAAGGCAATGGTTCCGTCTGTCAAGATGGTGGGCAAATACGAAGATGTAATGGCAGGCAAGCCTGCTTCTTTCAGACTGGAGTATGAGAATATAGAAAGTGCGGACCTAAAGGTGCTCGAATATGTTGGCGTGGACTCTAAGACCAGAGAGTTGAGGACTGACGGCAAAGTGATAATTACAAAGCACTATGACTTTGATGCGTCCAAACGTAGCAGTGATGGAGGCCCATGGAGTGGCGAAGTGAAGGATGAGTTGCGTCTTGATGCAGGAACGTATGTATTCCTTCTAGAAGGAGCAGGAACTTCGTCAAAGGTGAAAGCACAGGTTACGGGCATGGCTGCCATCAGCTATACTCAGGACAACAAGACAGCGACTATTCTTGTACTCGATAAGGCGACAGGACGTCCAATACAGGGCGCTAATGTCAAGTCTACAGGTAAGGATAAGTTTGACAAGAATACTGACGCAGAAGGTGAGGTGGTTGTGACTAATGCCGAGGACTATAACAGCTTCGACGTGACGAAGGGCAATGATGCGATCAGAGCGTCGCTGGCAAGCATATATTTGCCAAGGCCAACCACTGAGGCTCAGCTCTGTGGTAGTGCCATGACAGACCGCTCACTCTACCGTCCTGGTCACAAGGTACATGCTTCGGTGTTGTTATATAATAAGGAAGGGGAGAAGGTTTCTGTAGCTTCAGACATAGAATGTAAGGTGGCTTTGATACGCGAAAGTACCCGCATTGAGACAGATTATGTGATGACCAACAAGTGGGGTACGGCAGAGTTTGAGTTGACATTGCCTGACGATATACAGCTTGGCAATTATAACCTATATATATATGCCAAGGGAGACTTTAAGACTAATTTCACATTCTCTTCAATCAGTGTCGAAGAGTATAAGCGTCCTGTCTTTGATGTCAAGATGAATAGTGCGGTGACAGAGAACAAGAAGTTCCGTATAGGCGATGAAGTAGAGCTTGAATCTGTAGCAAAGATGTTTAGCGGTGTGCCCGTACAGGGTGCAAAGGTCGAGTATACAATAATGTATGCAGTGTGCGACTATTGGAGATGGTA
>JAZLKQ010000509.1:0-3139 GCA_045597745.1 Bacteroidaceae bacterium
GGTGGTCTATGTCGCCGAGCTTGCCCTTGCTCCAATAATAGAGGTCCTTGTTAGCTTGTGTGTTGATGCCATTAGACTTGACGTCAGCCTTGTTGTATATGTAGAAGAATCCGTCAATGTCCGCAGGGACAAATGCCCACAGATATTTGTCACTGCTAGTCGCGTAACTGAAGTTGTAGTCGTATGTCAGATTTGGTGAGACGTAGAAGTAATATTTGCCAGACTTGATGTAGTAGAATGTAGCATCACTTGCCAATCCGTTTTCTGTCAGCTTTGACATCTTGAATGGTGGCACCTCAGCCAGTGTCTTAGCCCTTTCCAGAGCTTGCTGTATCTTGTCATCTTCAGCCTTCTTAAGTCCACCAAGATAGTCGCTATTGCTTAATATATTGATGCGGTCTCCGTCGGATTTGAAGCTCCTGAGGCAGACATAGCCAGTAGCTGTAACAACTACTCTCTTTTTCTTTATGCACAAACCATTCTCATCGCTGTATGTGAAGTCGTTTCCTTTTGTTGAGAGCCATACGACGTTGCCATTTTTCTCTGTTGAGAACCCTCCTTGTGTCATAGCCTTTGAGGGGCCTGCCTTCTTGTTGTATATCTTAATTGTTTCGCCATTGCGTACAAAGCACCACCAGTAGGCACTGTCGTCAGGGTAGAACTGGCTCCATGCTGTAATGTAATCTTCATACATGACGTACCTTTTTTTGTCAGTCTGAAGAAGATACCATTCGGTATCGTCAGCAAATTTTCCGTTCTCGATAGTTGTTGTCTTGAAAGGATGTCCGTCTGCCATGGCTGATAGTACGAGAGTGTACAACAGCACGATAAATGCTGATAGTCTTTTCATTTCTTGTAGTTTTATGATGTTAATGCGATTTCAGTGTTATTAAGTCAGGCAAGCCCCATGCCCCAGTCACCTCGGTAGAGATAGAAGCCACGCAAGTATACAAGTTGTCACTTCTCGTCAGGTGCGGGGGCAAACACATTACAAATATAGGCATTGTTCTTTAAAACTCAAAGAATATTTCGCTGATAGGTATGAAAATATGAAGAATGATAGACTTGCCAGCCCAGATAACTATCTGCTGTCGGCATAAGATATAGCTTTCTATTAGCAGAATATCATCCAGATTAGCTTTAGACGGCGATATTGCGACATGAAATGACGAAATGCAATTCATGAATAAAAGCAAGCTTTATCAAGAGCATTTCGTCATTTTCTGGGTGTAGATGCAAGCTATATCTGCATTAGATGTAGCTTGTCCTACAATGCATATTAGCCATGACCAGCCTTATCGGCGGTAGTAATCGCGACGGTCGCCGTGACGCATGTCGTAATGGTTAGTACCAGGTCGATGGTTGCCCATGCGGTGAGGTTCTGGTCTACGGCAGTCGTACTGGCACATGCGATGGTGATGGTTGAGCCGTGACATGAGCCCATGGCAACGGCGGCAGTCACATGGGCGTGCGCCTGGTCGGTTGTGATAAGCCAGGTCGCGTGTGATGCTACGGCATACGTGGCATACGCAGTGCATGGCTGGATGGTTTGGATGATATGTGCTGTTTGCCTTGCCTACAGGGGTTGCCATCATGCTGATGCAGCTTGTGATGATGATGCTGAGCGTAACGATAATCTTCTTCATAATATATTGTGTGTTTTTGTAGCTAAATGCTTGGAGCATGTTCGCTGGTTTGTAATAGTTGTTTGTTTCTCTCTCTTTTGATGTTGCAAAGATATGTCATCTGCAGGTGCTATAAAACAAGTTTTCCCTAAATGGATAGGGGATTATTCCTATTGTTGATAGGTTTTCCCCACGAAATAGTTTGTATTTAGTTGATAAAGTGTAACTTTGTAGCGAAAACGAAAAGAATTGGAATGGAATGAAATCATACGCGAAGATATTCGCCCTGTTGCTTATACCACTTATTATTGTATTTGTATATTCCGTAGTGCCATGGACTCTGCCATCAGATGACTTTGCTTTGGAGAAGGCGGACTTTAGCAAGTTGACTGACAGATGGATGGCCGACACTCTGAGTGTGGACTCTGTGCCGTCTGATGGAGCGTCTGCCGTGGAGGAGGAGATAGTGCTTGATACAGCAAGGCAGAGAATATTGTTTTTCGGAGACTCGATGCTCGAGGGACTGTCCCGCCGTATGTGTGACTATGCGATGGAGAATGGCCATGAGCTGACATCTGTCTGCTGGTATAGCAGTACATCTGAGATATGGTCACAGAGCGACACGTTGCAGCACTTCATGCGTGAGTCCAAACCAACATTTGTCATGATATGCCTCTGTAGCAATGAGCAGTTTGTACGTGACATGTCAAAGAGATCAAAGTACATAGATGATATACTCGGCAAGATAGGCGACTTGCCATATATATGGATATGCCCTCCAAGCTGGAAGCAGGACACGGGCATTGATAGTCTCATCGAGGTGAAGGTGGGTAAGCGTCGATTCTTTGACAGCCGCAAGTTGACTTTCGTACGAGGCAAGGATCATGTACACCCTACATTCTCTTCAGCAGAGGTATGGATGGACAGCGTGGCTGTATGGATGCAGAGTATGGAGACGCAGCATCCGATACTGATGAATGTACCTACGGAGAAGCGTGTCAGGAAGTGGAATCAGAAGATGCTCCAACCATTGAAGTAAGAGACCGCCTGCCGGGGCATCTTCCCTATAGCGAGGAGGAGAGGACAGTGCGTAGGTGGCGTGTTATGAAAAAGAAATTATGAATAACGAACTAAGAATAAAATTGTTAGTGCTGATGCTTGTGTCAATGACAACCGCGGCGTCGGCACAGGTACTCAAGGCATATAGAGGAAAGGTAGCAGGCGGATACAACTTTTGGTTTTATATACCGCCGGAGGAGGATGTACAGCGAGCCAACTCAGGCGTGGCGGTATCTGTATCAGCTCGCAGACAGTCAGCGGGAGGAGGAGACTTCGTGCTGAGTCATCCGTCGAGAGAGAGTACCGAGTATCGTTCGGATGGCACAAGAGAGAGTGTCGGCAAGTCTGTCGATGGTACTCGACGCTCTGATCAGAATCAGCAGTCTGCCGACATGGCAGACCGCAAACTGAGACTGCCAGGCATGGTGGCAGGACCATCACGTTCGGCTGCAAGG
>JAZLKQ010000510.1:0-3147 GCA_045597745.1 Bacteroidaceae bacterium
CACAATATACAACGGACATACCGAAGGTCATAGCGTATGCCACCCACGCATCAGTCCTGACGGCAGATACCTCGTATTCACGACAGCAGATTACGGCACCTTCCCTATATGGCACAGAGAGTCTGACCTTGCCATGATAGACCTTTCTACTGGCAAGCATATCAGCATGAAGCGCGCCAACTCCAACATGTCAGACACCTACCACTCATGGTCATCCAATGGCAGATGGCTCGTGTTTGCATCAAAGCGTGATGACGGACTATACGGCAAACCATACTATACATATATAGACAAAAAAGGAGTGTGCTCAAAGCCTTTTGTTCTGCCTCAAGCACACCCTGCTTTCTATGATAATTGCCTCAAGTCATTCAATGCTCCAGAACAGGGCACTGGCATGGTGCCATTCACCGCTACTGACGTGTCTGAAGCCTTGTCCTCCGCTCCGATAATATTTCGTTAGCCACCGCACGTGAGTCTATCTCCACCTTCGCCTTAGTGAAGTCAGGTACATTATAGCTATAGTTCAAGCTCTCGTAATATGCCTTTGGACTGCGCTGTGGCAAAAGGAATGGCTTGCTGACCCTACCTTTATCATCAATACTTGCCATATATAGACGAGTATATAGACCATCATCACGTCGGCTGGAGAATACAAACCAATGTGAGTTGACATTCCAGTTGTGATAACTCTCCGTATCATCAGTATTCACTTCCTTGATTGGGCGAGACGTGCCGTCACTCAGATTCATCAGCCACAGGTCTGCCTCCTTATGCCATATAGGGAACGTACCGTAGTTAGACCTTGTATACATGATATACTTGCCGTCGTACGATGGCTTAGGCATGATGATATTTACGCTGTCAACATCTGCATTGATCAGCGTGTCTACCTTTTCGCCCCACTTGCCCGTCTTTGCGTCAAATCCTATACGGCAAAGGCTATAGCGTACATCTTCAAACTCTGCTGGATATGCCTTCTCCTTTGCTGTGCAATAATATACGGACTTTCCGTCAGCAGAGAATGCAGGGAATGTCTCCCACCAACCTTCGGTCTTAACCTTTGGCGATACGATGAGTTCGTGAGTCTCGGTGTCGTATATCTGCAAGTCAGAAGCAAGGTCAAACACCTCTATACGTGCATCCTTGATGGCATGGAAGCTCTGTCGGGTGGTATTTGTCGAGAATGCCACATATCTGCCATCAGGGTGCCAATATGGATAGACACAGAGTCCGAGCGTCTGTTCCGTCTTCGTGTCAAGCACTTCGACATTATCTCCCTTGTTCAAGACCGTAGCACCATGTTCACCACGAGCGTGGAATACGAACGACGTAGGGTCTGTACGATTGGACGTATGGCAGTTGTAGCAAGTACCAGGAGTACGATTGTTGTCTATGATCTCATATTCGTCAAATGTACTCAAGTCACGCTGATACAGTCCCATGTGGCTATATACCTCATATCCTGGTGCAATAAGCCTGTATGTCAATCCCCATTCGTCAAGGGCATAGTCACTGACATGTACCACAAAGTCCTTGTACTGAGACCATGCGCCATTGTTCTCGACATAGAGCGTAAACGCAAGGTCGCCTCCCTTGTTTGCCTCAAGCAAGGAGTGCCATTCATCTATATCCATGTCTATATCCGCACCGTCAGCAGTCAGTTCACCACCCTTGCTACCCTTGACCGTGACACTTAGATACTCGTGCTCTCCACCTACGAAGTCAAAGTCCAGTGGCACTATGCCAACAGGTATCGTGACATCTGCATAGTCAGGATATATCTTTGGTTGTTCATTGACAAGCGACGGATTGTTAACGCTATGAGAGCAAGCCGTCAAAAGCAGCGCCGCACACAGTATAATCAGAATTTGTTTCACAATGTTACATCATTAGTTTGTGCAAAGATAATCATAATAATACATACGGGCAAAAGTATTATGGGGAAAACATGTAATGTTCCAATAGCTATTACAACTATCTTGCCATCAGGTACCTCCACGTATTGCCATACTGACCGGCTATCTCACGGCAGCATGTAGGATTAAATCCCGCATTGCGTCTCATCACCACACCCAAGAAGTTACCATACTTCTCCTTGTTGCGCTCCAGTATCGGCGAGAATATCAGATACTGCATCGCTATTGTATTGGTAGGGTCGTTGACGTATGCCTGACCATACATGAGGTCTATCTCAAGGTCACTAAACAGGAAGTTCTCCTTAAACTCGCATCGTCTCATCCTTCCCCACTGCTCGTGAGCATTGATCCTCTCCTCATTGCCCAGATACGTCATCGCCTCATTCGCCCAGTCAGCATAGTACGTAGTCTTCTGCAACTGTAGCAGATACTTGCGTGCCACCTCATACTGTCCATTGACCATGTTGGTCTCAACAAGGCGCTGGGTAAGCAATGCACTATGGTTGAAGTCTGATATACCTTCCTGAGCCTCAAAGGCAAACTGCTGTGTAGCATTTGCCATACCAAGATAATAGAATATCTCGCTTATCACATAAGATATGTTGAAGTCCTGATTAAATTCTGGCACAAGACCGTATACCCCGTATTGATTGTAATAGAATCCATTGTCGCACAGCTGCCCCTTCTCTGCAAGTGCAAGGTTGAGTATGCTGATTGTTGCTGTAGTGTTTGGACTGGATTTGCCCGCCTTAGCTATGATTCCGTCCCAGTCCTTATGGCGTAGCATATACATATACTCAATGATGTCACCGCTTTGTTCGCTCACTCCTTTAGGAACTAATGGTACTGCTGCCATAACAACAAGCATAGTCACCACCGCATAGACATTATACTTCTTGTCAGACGCAAATTGCTTTGCAAGATACCTCACCACAAATGGTAGCAGGGTGATGGTTGCCAAGACCACAAACGCCATAACTGGCAACAGCTGCATCTGACGATAATATGATATACCCGTCTCCAGTCGCCACAACTCGTATGGCAATATCTGCGCACATATCAGTGGACATATCGCCGCATCTGCCACCAGCACCAGCCCCGTCTTCCAGTCTCGTATCAATGCATAGAGTGCAAGTACAAACACTACAGGACCAAACAACCAATATGCCAGAGGTATAATACATGCGCCGTAAACTACACGCCACATCTTGTTGGTGATGTTGGAATATGC
>JAZLKQ010000511.1:0-2127 GCA_045597745.1 Bacteroidaceae bacterium
TGTCAATCATACAGACACCGTTATATCCCTTGTATTGCTTGGCAAACTTAGAACCCATCTTGGCAAGTGTCTTTGTAGGTGCAATACCAACACTGACTGGTATGTCCGTCCAGAGTTTAATTCGTTCCTTTACACCTCGCATCAGTTCCACAAGATCAAAGTGAGTATCATATCCCTTCAGGTCACAAAAGGATTCATCAATACTGTAGTTCTCTACATGATGGATGGACTTACGAAGAATGTTTGTCACCCTTTGGCTCATGGCTGCGTATAACTGCATATTGGTTGAGAATACCTGCACACCATAATGCTTCACTATCCCTTCAACCTTGAAGATTGGATCACCTCGATGCAAGCCTACCGCCTTTGCCTCTGGAGTTAACGCAACAATACAGCCGTCATTGTTCGCGAGAACAACGACTCCTTTACCTTCAAGCCCTGGATGGAAGACCTTTTCTACCGAGCAGAAGAAACTGTTGCAGTCAACTAACGCAAACATGAGACACTCACATTATATATATTATACCTGTGGCTTATGGATTATGTAAGTCACAGTACCCCATATAGTAAAGTTGTCATCTGGAGTAATCTCAATCTCAGGATAATCAGGATTGGCAGGAATGAGCCATCCCTTATCTCCACGTTTCACAAAGCGTTTCAGTGTATATTCACCGTTGAGTTCACATACAGCCACTTCACTCTCAGAAGGGTTGCGGTTGCTCTTGTCAACGATAACTATATCCCCGGAATGTATATTTGCCTCTATCATGGAGTTTCCCTCTACTCGTATCAGGTATGAGGACTCAGGATAAGGACAAAGCATCTGTAACAGCTCAATGCTCTGTGCTCTTTCATCATTATCCAAAGGTATAGGGAAACCTGCCACGATACCAACGTCAAAGAAATGCATCTTCATTTCCTTGACCCTGGTAGCCGGATATACAGTACCGAGCTGTGAGAAGTCTGGTTGCACTTCGCGTCCTATGTACTCACTATCGTTCGCGACTGGCTTGGCAAGTTTATTATCTGTCATTGCCATTTCAATAGCATTCTTGATGAACTCCGTCCTGTTCTCTTGTGCATCCAGACACTTAGCTATCTTACCTCCTACACGGAATGTATAGAGTTTGGAAGGATTCTCACTTTTAGGGCGACCTGCTCCTTCTCTGCGTCCACCTCTTTTATGTTTAATGGGTTCTTCTGCCATAATGATAATCAAATTTTGTACAAAGGTAATAAAAATTATTGAATAATGTAATACGTTTATCTATTTTAACACTACATATTGTATTTTCCCTTATATATATTATGCAAATAGGGATTCAGGAACCCTCTTGTAGGGATTTTACCCTTTGTATTCATTCAAAAACATGTACTTTTGCTCCCAAATTTCAACCAATAAAATAGCAAGGACAATGAAAAACGAAAAAATCACATCAGCAATCATCATTGCATTAGGAGTCATCGTGATGGGCTTCGCCCTCCGCAGTGGTATCGTAACCTTCAAGGACATGGACAGAAGCGTTTCGGTCAAGGGACTTGCCGAACGTGAGATAAAAGCCGATAAGGTCACGTGGCCATTGGTGTATAAGGAACTTGGTAACGATCCAGCCGAGATGTACGACCTTTTGGAGAAGAAGAATGCCAAGGTTGTAGCTTTTCTGAAATCAGCAGGAGTGAAGGCAGAAGACATCAGTATCAATCCTCCTGTCATCACCGACCGTCAGGCAGACAATTACGGTAACGAGATTATGAACTACCGCTACAAGGCAACGAGTGTCATCACCGTCACATCATCTGAGGTTGACAAGGTACGTTCACTCATGCGCCGTCAGTCAGAACTCATGAAGCAAGGCATAGCTCTCGTCAGCGAAGAGTATGGAAGTAACAACATCGTCTATGAGTTCACCAAACTCAACGAGGTAAAACCTGCCATGATCGAGGAAGCCACAAAGAACGCCCGTACTGCAGCACAGAAGTTTGCTGATGACTCAGGGAGCTTCCTTGGCGATATCCGCAACGCCCAGCAAGGACAGTTCTCCATCGAGGATAGGGATGCCAACACCCCTTATATAAAGAAGGTTAGAGTAGTCAACACCATAGAATACTCATTGAAATAGAATAAAA
>JAZLKQ010000512.1:0-8637 GCA_045597745.1 Bacteroidaceae bacterium
TATATACCATATAGTTACGACAAGAAATCATCAAATGGGGAAATATTATTTAAAAAGTCTTTTCACACGCGCGTATATAAAGGGTTTTTAAAGAAAATTTCCCCATTACCCCCATAGCGGCATCTTTATTCTTGAACATCACACAATTAGGCGTTATGAAAATTCCCCATTTTTTCCCCACAAATTTCCCCACTTGTCTATCCCGGAACAAAGTATAAAGACACGGCCATCACGGAGATATACTTCGATGGTATCGATGTACATTAAGCAAAGCAGAGTCACTTTTGTCGCGTTGGCAAAAGTGACTCTGTTCTAATGTGTCTTACTTCACAACAATTTTAGTTCCATCAACTATATTGATGCCCTTCTTCAAGCGAGGAAGCGGACATCCTGCAATGTCGTAGATGCGAGTAGGAGAGGGACGTGAGGCCATGCCTGGAGCAGCGACACCGTCGGGCTGAGAATTGCCGAGATAGTAGAGACGGATGTTGTCGTACTTGATGTCATTGCTCTTGTAGTTTTGCAACATTACGCCTATGCTGAGGTCTGTCGTCTCAGTCAGCTCGAAGCTGAGCTGCGTGTCGGCATCCCCATCGTGCTTCATGCTTTGGCGGTTGTCGCCTGCAAAGAGGTATGCCCCCTCCCCATTGCATCTGCTGTACACCTTCAGCAGGTACTTGCCTGCCGGCAGATTGCAAACCATCTGGGCAACACCCTGATCGGAGAGATTGCCGCTACTCTTCCAGTTGTTCATGTGTGCATGATAGTCGCATCCAGGCAGATAGCCCTGATGCTCGACGATGCCGGCTCCCGTAACTGTCCAACCGATGGGGCGACGATTCTGGTCGTAACGGCTGAAGCTGGGGTTGGTGATGAGGCTTGTCACATCGACAGGATTAGAGTCACTAGCATACTGCCAATTGAGATAGCGCTGTGCATACTCTACACGAGGCATGCTGTAGATGCTGAAACGCGCCATGTTGCCAGCCGCCTTGTCGGCAGCGAACTCAGCATCCTCCTTCGCTCCGTTTTCCCATGGACCAATGTAGGCATTGCTCGTGGCATTTTGCATCGTCCAACCAGTAGACGTCTTGGTAATCGTCATGAGAGCCAGCTGCAGATTGCCATCTACGCTATACGAATCGCCTGCCTTGTGTACGTCGCTGTAAGTCTGCCAGAGGGTGTGGTTCCAGCTTTCGGTACGATAATGCCTGTGTTGGTTGCGGAGAGGCGTGATGAGATACCTCCTTGTGCTGCCCGATAGCTGAGTGTCAAGCATATACACGCCACCCATGATGATGGTTGGGTCAGCATCCTTTCGATAAGTCATGGTGATGGTATTGCCCCAATTCTTGTCGCCAACGGCATCCGTTGCCATCACGGTATACTTCTCATCAGCATCAAACATAATGAAGTAATGCTCCTGTGTATTCATGTCGGTCAGGTTCTCAACCTTGACCCATCCTTCCTCCTGCAATCTCTCCATCAGTGGAGCATCCTCAGGAACATCATCGTTGATGATGAAAGACTGTTCGGGAGCAAAAGCCGAACCGGCATAACCAGCATCGATGGTCTGCACGCTCCAGGCGTAGGTTCCCTTGGGCAGTCGGTTCAGCGTCCATCCCTTGTTCAGATAAGCATTTCCCATACCCGTGACACGTCTTGTTCCGGTCTCCACATCGCTATTGGGGAAGGTGAGATATTCCCCTGTCTCAACATTGCGCAGGTAGTAGTTATATGAGAGGCTTGCCACGGGTGTCTCGGCATCGTTGCCTTCGTTCCACGACAAGTTGACCGTGTTGCCATCCACCTCGCATTCGAGCTGTGTCGGAGCTTCGGGCTGCGTGTTCACACGTTGTGACTTGTTCTTGCAGAGCACAGCCAGACGTCTGTCCACCGTATAACCATGGAAACCCATTGCGCCATTGGTGTTGCCTGTGATGATGATGTCGTTCACTCCACGTCCGTCGAAGTCGGCCACTTCGAGCGAAAGCTCACTCGCTCCTGGCAGTCCCGCATTCGTCTTCTGGAAATGTCCCTTGCCATCGTTCAGGAACACGTCCACGCGAGCAATGTTGCCCTCCGAGATGTTCCAGCCTCCCACGATGAGATCGCTGTATCCGTCGTTGTCCCAGTCGCAGAAGCGAATCGGTTGCGTCACATTGTCCTGCATATACTCGCTGAACTCCTGAGCCAAGGTGAAAGTGCCATCGCCGTTGTTCAGATAGAGAGAGATGGTCATGCCACCCTTCGAGGCGGGCGTGTTCCATTGCTCACCCTGCACCGTGCCGCCAACAGCCACGTCGAGCCAGCCGTCGCCATTCACATCGGCATAGGCCATGCCGCCGCGCGTGCCCTTCTCCTTGAAGCCTACGACACGTTCCGTAAAGTATCCCTTACCATTATTATAATGTATGCGCGTGTACACGCCATCCGAGGTGCTTGACAGCAAGCAAAGGTCAACACTGCGACTATTGTCAAAGTCGGCATAGATCATGTTGGGGTCCTTGAATCCGCCAGGCAGCGACAAGCGCGTCTCCGCAGTAAACTCTCCTCGTGTCGGTTTCTGTATATAGAATGTGTTCTTGCGGTCGCTGCCAACAAAGAAGTAATCAGGCAGAGCATCGTTGTTGATGTCAGCAATGCCACATGCAGGAGAGGCGGAGCTCGAACGTGGCAGTTGCTGAGCCTGCAGGCCGCCCTGGCCATCGTTCATCAGCACAGCATTATATGCATCCCAAAAGTCGTAACCACCCTGCACCAGGTCAATGAAACCATCGCCATTCAGGTCGCCAGCAGCAAAGTTTCCAAACTGCGTGTGTGCGAGGGCTTGTGTGCCTACGAAATGGTATGCACCCTTGTTGATGCGCACGCCACCCGTCTGTACCTGATAGCTCTCGCCACCACTGAACACGATGTCGCGTTTGTTGTCATTGTTCAGGTCGACGGCCAGCGTGGAACCAAGCTTGAAACCATCATCCTGAGCCACGATGTCTATCTGGTCGCGATTGGCATACACCAAATCACCAATCGAATCAACGGGAGCATACGCTGGGGTTTGGCATTCGGTGAGCAGATGTCTGTACTTGCTCTGCAGGCCGGCTCCCGAACGTATTGAGGCACTCACGTTGGGACCATTGTTTGTCCACGTGTTGTGGCTACCATTCTGATTTTTCGAGAAGGAGGCACGCTCGCACCAGTTGTCTTGAACCGTGAAATAGTCTGTTCCCTCGTCCGTGTAAATGTCAAACTGCGCATGTTTCATGTCCCACATAAGCGGACACACCTCGCTGTCGCCCGGCTTCTCGATGACATTGCCTCGTATGCTGCTTCGCGGCTGTGGCGAGAGGGTGTAAAGCGCTCCGCAGTCGCGCAGATACTTGGCAAAGCCATTGATGTGATTGTAGTCGATGTGGTTGTCATGCATCATGTTAGATGTATGAATCCATCCCCATCCCACGCTGATGGCCGAGTAGGGAGCATCGACAATCTCGTTGTGCGTTATGTTTACGTTAGCCGCGAAACCTATGCCAACGGCATGGCAGCCCCAATCCTCATTGCCGGGCTCTATCATCAGATTGTTCTCGATGTAGATGCCATCGCAGGTCTCACGCTCATCGGTCGGGTTGTAAGCCACATGACTCTCAAAGTTCTCATCGCCAAAATATCCGCCACATACATGGTTGCCGGCAATGTCGCTGAAGACGCATCCACGCACCGTTGTGTTGCGTGTGCCACTCACGAAGTCTACTCCCGTACTGCCAAGATGACGGAACTTGCAATCCTCAAACGAGATGTTGCTGGCATTCCTTACGCTGACGGCTGCTGATGGTCGTCCCACCCATGCCACATTGTTGGCGGTTTCCGTCTGGATGCTGTATGCGTCATATAGCCACATGCCAGCCTGCAGTGCTACGTGTCCATCGTCTTCAGGGCGCATCCATGTGGTGTGCTCGAAAGTTATGCCTTTGAACGTGACATGACTTACCTTCTGGTCAAGTGTGCCAGCCACGTCAACCAGCGTCTCAAGATGTGGCACGATGGCCTCAAGCTCGCTCTGCGTCTCGCCGCTGCGTGGCCAGTAGTATAGCTTACCTTCGTCAATGTCGTTATACCATTCCTGTGGTCTGTTCAGCAACTCAATGGCATTGCTCAGGTAGAAGCGATGGTTGGAATGGCTGCCATAGTCGGCCCTCAGTATGGGCCACGGACGCTTGAACTCCACCTCAGCCTCCTTATCCTGGAACGTTAAAATACTGTGATAGGCATTCTGATGGGTGATATTCTTCACGCGCATGATGTTCACGGTCCAGTCTTGAGGAATGTACATCTCCAGATGCTTGGCCTTGCTCAAATCCATGACAGGCCGGGGGATGGTAAGTCGTTTTGCCTGCTTATCTACCTTCACCAGCTGAGGCATGGTGTAGTCGTCGAAAGAGCTGGCTCTGCGCATCTTCACACCGCCAACCCACATCTGGCGGAAGCGCGTCTGCTTGCCACCCACAACGGGTGTGTTGGCTACCCAAACCTGTCCGTTGGCAACCTCTGGCAGGCCACTCACGCTGCCGGCATTCGTCCAGCCTTCAACCTTCACACCACCGCTCACAATGGGTTCTTCGCCTTCTGCCGCCTCAATGATGGTTGGCGAACTGGCCGTACCGCAGTCCTCGCTGTCCAGCACCAGGGTCCTGTCCAGATAGTATGTGCCTCCGCGCATTATGATGTGGACTTCGCTCAACTCCGCCTCTGTGGTAGTCTTTCTCAGGTTCCGCACATGCGTAAGGGCCTCCTTCAGAGTGGCAAACGGAGCATCTTTGGTGCCAATACCATTTGAATCACCGTCTGGCGACACCCAAACCTCTGTCGTGTGTTGAGCCATCGATGCAAGACTGGTGAATACGATAGCAATCGCAAAAATCAATCTTCTCATTACTAAATGTTTTACTTGTTAAAATTACCAAATGTTTTACTTGTTAAAATTCCTAGGAACCTACGGATGCCGTGACCTCCTTCCATGGTTTTATACTCTACCACCCCTCCAACGGCAAGGCGTGCCCTGATGTGTCCGTTGGGTGAGATCTGTGCACTGCAACACAGGGTGCAGAGTGCGATAAGACAGAAAGCAATGCTAATAGTTCTCATTTGTTCTTTGAGGTTAATAAGTCCTACTTTACAAAGACTTTAGTGCCACCTATGATGTTGATACCCTTCTGCAGACGAGGTAGCTGGCGACCGGTGAGGTCATTGATGCGCGAGTCTGTGGGGCGAGTCTCCTTGTCCAGTGTAGTGATTCCAACTGGAATAAAGCCACCAAGGCAGTAGAGGCGGATATGGTCATACTTGATGTCGTTGCTCTGGTAGTTGCTGAGACGTACGCCAAGAGTGACGTCAGAGGACTCTGTGAGTTCGAAGTCGAGACTGGTATCACCCTCGCCCGAGTGCTTCATGCTTGCCTGTTCCTCGTTGGCAAAGAGGAAGGCTCCGTCTGCTTCACAATTGCTGTATGCCACAAGGCGATACTTGCCTGCAGGAAGGTCCTTGACGGTCTGCGAGAGCTGGCGGTCACTGAGTTTGCCACTGCCCTGCCAGTTGTTCATATAGAGTTTGCCGTTGCAGCCAGGCAGCCAGCCCTTCTCTATGACACCCTCACCTGTGCGAACCCATGAGATGGGCTCAAGGTTCTCGTTGTAACGCTCAAAGCTGGGGTTGTTCAGCAGGAAGGTAACATCTATGGGACTTGTCTCGCTTGCATCGGAAAGGTCAACATACTGCTCCATCCACTTTGTGCGGGCTATGGCATAGACATCCAGCTGTGCTGCATCGGCAGCAGACTTGTTGACAGCAAACTCCTGACCATTCTCAAACACTCCATCCCAGGGACCGATGTAGGCACCGCTGGTAGCGCTCTTGAAGAGGAAGCCATTCTCTGCAGAGTACTCGGGAGTAAGATAGGCAAGCTTGCGGTTGCTGTCGTTGTCACCCTTGCTGCCACCAAAGTCGCTGTAGGTCTGCCATACCACCTTGCTCCATCCCTCGGTGCGGAACTGACGGCTCTGCTCGTTCATGGAAGTGAAGATGAGGTTCTGTGCAGCGGTTCCTGATGCTACGTTGCCGTCGCTGTCAAATCCCTCAAAGAGCCATACTGCATCGTTGTCTGTATTGGGGTTGGCAAACTCCGTGTAGGACATAACATAGACGTTACCCCAGTTCTTGCCGTTGTCACTATGCGACTTTGCTGCAAGGGGAAGGTCGGCACGACGCTCCACCAGAGCAAAGTAGTTGGCAGAGAAGTCCATGTCTGTGGGAATGCCCTCAAGCTTCTCCCATCCAGCCTCTTCAAGTTTCTCTACAGTGGAACGCTTGTCCACCTCGTTGGTGTCATAAAGCTGTACCTTCACAGCACGGAACTCTTGCTGCCCCGAACCATTATCAAGGTTTGCCTGCCATCCAAGATACACCTCCTGGACCTCTTCTATGCGAAAGTAAAGACCATAAAGGTCGCTGCCCTCCTTTGCTGTGTTTACCTGATAGTAGGCAATGCTCTTCTCTGGAATCTCATCAGTGTTGCAGATCTGCTCTGATACAAACATATAAGCCTTCTCGTTGCATCCGTACAGCGAGTTGTAGGCAGCACCGAAGTAGTATGTGCCGGGCTGCAGTGTCACCTTACGATAGATGCGAGCGTTGGTGATGTCACCCTTGTTGCCAGACTTATCATCCCACACACCGAGGGAGATGCCACGTGTACCTCCATAGTTGTCAAGTCCCTGACGGTTGCCGTCAGCACCCTTGGCGATATTGTAGTTCTCCACGTTCCAGTTATCCAAAGAGCCATAGCGACCGCCGAGAGTACCAGAGAAGTTTGATGCCTCGACCAGAGCCTTCACTGTCACGTCTGCCTTGACGACAGTGGTAAAAAGACCGCCGGGGTTCTTGCCTTCCTTGTCCAGCTTTGCGTAGGCAGCACGCACGTTGGCAAGGGCTGCTTCTACAGCTGCCTCGTCAGTCTCGCTGACATCCTTTGCCTCGTTGAGAGCGGCAACGAACTCACCTACGACAAGAGTATTGTACTTGCCACTATTCACCTCGGAACTCTGTGCCAGCATCTCATCGGCGCGGTCAGCGTAGTCAGTCACGATGCTCTGCAGTATATGGTAGCTGTCCTGCTTGCCCTCCTTGAAGGTGATGCGGAAGGCTGGTGCGATGTCATTGGGATGAGTAGCAGGAACATCAATGTAGAGACCCTGTCCACCCTGACGGAAGTTCACCTCGCCATGACCGAGCAGTTCAACCCTGGCAATCTCGCCACAGTAGCTCTCTGCCAGAGGAGAGAATGCCTTCATGAGATATTCGCCTGCCGAGGGCCATGCCATGATGGTGGCGTAGATGGTGTCGTTCTTTGTCACGTAACGTACATCGGCACTGGTGTAGTTCTGTCCCTCATTGAAGCCCTGGGCGGTCATGCCGTTTACAGCCTCTGCCAGAGGACCCTCGCCAAAGCACTTCTCCCATGTGCGTGTGCCGTAGATACTCTCACCGTTGATCTTCATCCATGCCTCGATTCCATCCAGCACGGCAGCCTCACGACTGTCATACTCGCCATCGGCGTTCAGTGGAATGGAGAGGAGGAGGTTGCCATTCTTGCTGACAACATCGATGAGCATACGCACCACAGTAGCTGCGCTCTTGTATCCACCTATGCTCTTCTTGTAGTGCCAGTCACCGATGCAGGTACATGTCTGCCAGTACTCCTTGCGTGGACGGTCGGGGATGCCTCTTTCCACGTCCCAGAGCATCAGCTGCTTCTGCTCGTCAGGCAGAATCTTGCCGCACACTACAACGTCTGCAGTACCATCATTCTGGTTGGCAGAGTGGTTGTAGTAGTGAGAGAGGAAGTCCTGTCCCCACTGCTCGTCGCAGCCCCAGAAAGGCAGCACGGTATCATCAAAATACACCATGTCGGGGTTATAGGTGTTCACCATCTGTCGGCAGCGGTTCTGCAACTTGGTCTTGTATGCCTGGCTTGGCAGACTTGCACCGTTGCCCCAGTCCCACTGACTATGGATGGTACCGCTGTTCTCCCATCCTGTGGAGTGTGTATGACGCTGTGCATACAGTTCCTGCGGGTCGTAGCCTTCCCACCACTTACCTGTGCCATCTGCCTTGGTCAGATTGCCGTCGTACTTCTGCGAAGGCTCCAGCCACGTCCATGCGTGAGAGGCATGGATGCTGACACCCAGACGCAGACCATTCTCGCGTGCCGCCTTTGCCCACTCGCCCACGATGTCACGCTTTGGACCCATGTTTACTGAGTTCCACTCCTGATAGGGTGAGTCCCACAGGTCAAAGTTGTCGTGATGGTTGCCCAAAGTCATGAAGTACTTACAGCCTACCGACTTGTACTTTGCCATGATAGCCTCTGGATTCCACTTTGCTGCAACCCAGTCACGGCAGAATTCCTTCAGACCATACTCAGCAGGGTTGTAGTGTATGCCACGATGCTCATCGTAGGGACTGTCGCTGTAGTACATAAAGCGCGCGTACCAGTCACCGCTCTCTGCCTGACATTGTGGTCCCCAGTGGGCCCACAAACCGAACTTGGCATCTTTGAACCATTCTGGGCATTCCCACCGTTTC
>JAZLKQ010000513.1:0-7144 GCA_045597745.1 Bacteroidaceae bacterium
GGAATGATACAATATAAAAATTTGGCAGAATAAATTATATGAAAGGTATTTATTAACGAAATGAATAAAGAAATTAATATACGAGAATAAAGAAAATACGATAAATGAAGGAAAGAAATATCTTAATAAAGAAGAAGGAGAAAACAAAACAAACAAACAAGAAATACAAAATATACTGAAGTTAAAAGTCGATGTTATGTACATGTAGATAAAATAAGGTAATGATATACTTTTTGGCACACCTCATAGTCCAAGCGTCCGGATGGCACTCTCCCCCTAAAGTAGGGGGAGTACCCACAGGGGGAGGGGGTATTACATACTTTGTGTGCATATAGCTAAGTTGTCTTTAAGTCACTAATACCCCTCCGGTTTTCAGCCACCTCCCCTACTTTAGGGGAGGAGTATGCTGATGGCAAAGCCAATGGGTTATGTGCCTAATTGTAAATTGTCACCTAAAATAAAGATGTTAGCAAAGTATAAAATATAGACAAATAAAAATGTAAGAAAATGATAATGTATTGCCAGAATAAGAAATAATGCTTATCTTTGCAATAATAGATAATAGAAAAAAAATAAGTACATTAATAATTGAACAAATAAAACTTTAAAAATGGCAAAAGTTAAAATTGCAACTACATTAGGTGATATTATCGTAAGATTGTACGATGAGACACCAAAACATAAGGAGAACTTTATAAAGCTATGTAAGGAAGGCTATTATGACGGAACCATCTTTCACAGAGTTATCAAAGAGTTTATGATACAAGGAGGTGATCCTGATAGCAAGGGAGCTTCAGCAGGTCAGAGACTCGGCACAGGCGGACCTGAATATACAATAGAGGCTGAAATAATGCCTGGATTGTGTCATAAAAGAGGTGCTCTCGCAGCAGCAAGGCAGGGAGATGAGGTAAATCCTGAGAGAAGATCAAGTGGGTCACAGTTCTACATCGTATGGGGTAAGACTTACAATGATGGACAAATCAATCAATTATCAAAACAATTAGAGATTCAGGCACAGCAGCAGATACTCAACAAATTGGCTATGGAGCATAGAAGCGAAATCTTGAATCTACGCAAGAATCGTGACCAAGCAGGACTTCAGAAACTTCAGGATAAGCTGATTGAAGAAACAAAAGCTAAAGCTAAAGAGCAGGGTATAGGTGGTATGTCTGATGAGCAGAAAGAGATCTACAAGACAATCGGAGGTACACCATTCCTCGATGGACAGTACACTGTATTTGGCGAAGTAGAAGAGGGGCTAGAGATTGTGGAGAAAATACAGGACGTTGAAACTGGAACTGCTGATAGACCTAAGAATGACATCAGTATGACTGTAACTATAATAGAGGAATAAGAGCAAAAATTATATGTAAAATCAAAATTTTTAATAAGAAAAATTAATCTTGAATGTCTGGAATATCGTGATTAAAAGTATAAGAAATTAAGGATAAAAGTCAGTAAAATGATTTTACATTTTTGTAGTTTCTTTTGATAATTTAATAGAAGTTACGTGTAAAGGTATTTGAAGGATAATGATAAAAGACTGTATATAAGTATGTTACTATAAGGATAAAAGCAAGAAAGTTGTGATATTATTTTATAACTATGCTTATGTCAAGGCACTCCTTTGGCTCGATAAAGCTCACGTCGTCTCAATCGAAGCTCTCACTCCGCTTCGCTCCTACTTTAGGGGAGGAGTATGCAGATGGCACAGCCAATGAATATTGTGCCTAATTGTATATTATTACCTAATTAATAATAACAAAAAAGAAGCAATAATATGAGAAGATATAAGAATATGGTGAAGATAGCACTGTTAGGCGGAATATTGATGATGTGTTGTGTGGCGTGTACTGGTTATAAGAAGAAAGACGGGAAGATAGTATTTAGTACATTGAATGAAGGGAATGGATATGGTGAATGGGTGGTTGAGGGTGCAGATGTCGAGACTTTTAAGAGAGACAGATATGAGTTTGCTCATGATGCTAAGCACGCATATCATCGCGGTATATTGTTGGAAGGAATAGATGGAGCCACTTTTCGTCAGATTAGTTATTGCTATATTGCAGACAAAAATAATGTATATTACTGGGATGGAATTGTATTTAAGGTAGAAGGTGCAGATCCTGCTACATTCAAAGTGAGAGAAGATAGGATAGGGGAGGACAAGAAGGATATCTATTACTTTGGTAATGCTCTGCATGTAGCGGACAAGAGTTCGTTTGTAATAATGCAGAGCAAAGGTTTGTTCAATTCTCCCGATTGGGCAAAAGATAAGACGAAGGCATATTATCTGAGAGGAAAGAAAAGTATAAAGATAGCCGACTACGAAACTTTTGCGCCAGCAAAGCGAGGCAAGAGAAGCTTGTGGAGCGAATATGCTTGCGACAAGGTGCAGGTGTACTTTATGGACTCGATTGTTAGGGGAGCAGATCCGAAGACATTTGTTGACCTCGGAGAGAGCGTTGGTCAGGATAAGAACCATGTGTTTGTTGGTACCAGAATGACGAACGTGAAGGTTGATAAATTGCTTGAGCCTGTATACAACGATATGTTTACAGATGGCAAGAAAGTGTATGACAGAAATATGAATGTGACAGACAAGGCCGTTCCAAAGAAATAACGATCGACGGATAGGATGACCTGAATATCATACAAAGACTGTTAACGTATGCAGAACTTATGATGCAGCGAAAGGAGCAATGCATCACGAGTTTTGCATACGTTCTTCGTTTATATTAATGAAACTGACGATGAAGGTGAATGATACGTATGTCGAAGGTGAATGATACGCTCGATACACTTGCGACATACGTATGTTGAAATTGAGGGGTAGGGTAGGGGAATATGTGCAGGAATATGATAGGGGAGAGGTTGGGAAAATTAATCTCATGAAATAATGCAAAAGGGTTCAATGAAATGATGCAGAAATGTAGGGGATGACATGGTGAAAAAGCTAATGTATACACGGGATGTAGAGGGGGGAGAGAAGAGGTAGAGTGTTGAAATTTTGTTCCACCCCATAAAATAGACAAATAGTTAAAGTGATGTGTGAATAAATGATGATTAATGTTTGATTTAGTGAGATTTATAGTTAATGTAAATGAATAATTACTCTAAATAAACGAACGACACAAATTACTCAACAATATCAGAGGCAAAAAACAAGAGAAAAAAGGGTGAAAATGGAGCGAAAATAATGCTACAGAGATAAGGAAAAAGCAGTGAGATAGCATTTATATTTGATATTGAAACGATAAGACTGTATAGACTTATTATTATAAATAATAAGTCATAATGGCATATAGATAAAGTGTTGATAATTAAATGTTTAGCAAAAAATAAGAGAAAGATGCGACGATGCCGCATACAGCTCTGAAAATATACAAAGAAAACATGAGGAATAAAAGAAAAACGTAGGATAACGGGAGGAGAAGAAACAACAACTCTGGAGTAAAAAAGAAAATGATTGTTATTAAGAACGAAAAAGCCAGATCGATCTTTTATTTAGTATAAAAGAATATAAGGATATAATAATATACAGGAGAACGTAAAGTGTTGAAAATGTGTGCGGTACAACCTTACAACGGAACACCATACTCAACACATCGGAACTAATCACGCAACAATTACGGCACAAATACCTCAACACATCGGCATGAAAACACAACATTATGGAACGAACTACTCAACAATCTGAGTATCAGGCACAAATTACTCAACATTGATGACACAAATACCTCAAGAAATATGGGGCAAAACGTACGGGCGACACAAATCACTCAACAATACCAGGGGTGTGATATGGGCAGATATAGATGAAATGACGAGAGATGGATGCGGAACAAATGACTCAACACCATACGTCATGCCAAAAGTATGACGCGGAACAAACGACTCAACAGTGTGGAACAAATGACTCAACAATGCAAAAGTGACAAAAAGTGGGCGCAAATGTGAGAAGCGGAACAAATGACTCAACTTTTTGAACGATAAAGACTTGCACAATCGAAGAAGGTGCAAAATGGACGGCTCGGAACAAATGACTCAACAAATGAAAATATTTTGTAAAAATGTTCCGTTTCGTTCGGTCAATCGGAAAAAAGATAATACCTTTGTGTCGCTTTGAAAGAGAAGATGAGGATGACTTGGGGCAGAAGTCCTGGGTATGGTGGAGGGTGATGAGGATGGGATGATGACAAGTCGAAATTGATGACTATATATATAAAGGTATATTAGATGGCAAAGAAGAAAGATGAGCTGAAGAAGGAGAAGCAGGAGAAGACGATCCTGGACAATACTCCGACTGAGGCCGTGAAGTGGCTTAAGCAGCCTGTGAACTTGACGTTCCTGAGAGGCGACATGACGCTTGCTCAGGTTAATACTGTCGTGGAGCTGGTCGATGTGCTTCAGGACAATATCAACAAGGCGCTGAGCGAACATAGCAAGATACCATTTTCCGAGTCCGAATTTAGCAAGGACGGACTGGTAAGTATTGATGTGCCATTTAATGCCTTGACTTCTATACCGAGCACATATCGTGATGTGGAGAAGATAGCGAAGAGTCTGTTGCACTTTACCATGACTGAGACGTACACGGACGAGAAGGGCGAGAAGAGGGTAAAGTACAGGAATGTGTTTGAGTCTATCGATGTGCCTCGTCAGGAGAGTGGCTATAGACAGGGTGTCATCAGATTTTCGTTGTACAAGGGTAGTGTAGAGAGCGTGTTTGCCCTCGACCGTTACAACAAGTATATCAAGCCAGTGGTGAAGAACAGCAAGAGCGTATTTACGAGTCGCATCTACATGTTCATCACGGCATATAAGGCGTTTGGCTCATGGACACCAAAGTATGAAGACCTGCACAGGATATTCGGATTTTCGGTGTATGAAGAAGATCCTGCTACACACAAGATGGCTTGGGTGACGAAGAAATATCCGGAGTACAGGAAGTTCAGGCAGCGAGTGCTCAAGACCGCCGAGGCAGAGTTGAAGGACTTGGCAGAGCAGGGTAGCGTGGACTGCTACTTTGACTATGAGGAGATATATCCTGTGGGCAAGAAGAACGGCACGCCAGACAGGATCAAGTTTACGATACACAGCACGTCATTCGGCAAGACACAGGAGCAGGAGACGGAGTATTCTCGCAAGTGCATAGAGATAGAGAAGTACATGCGCGAGGAGCTGGACTTCCGCACGTCCGACTGTCAGCAGATACTCAAGCGAGTCAATATTGACAATGCTGACTACCTGTTGCTGAAGATGGCGGAGGTGAAGGAATATATCACGAAGAATGCTTCGCTGCCTGAGGAAAAGCGTGTGAAGAGTCCTGTGAAATACGCTATGACGTCGCTTCGCAATGCGCTCGATGACCTTGTGCCAACGATCCAGGCATTGGAGGAAGTGCCAAGCAAGGCAGCCGAGGACGTGACTGGATATGATGCTGGCAATGTGCCGGCGAATGGCGAGGGTGCTGAAAGTGTGGTGAAATACTCTGCTGAGGACAAGGCGATGTATGACGATGTGGTAGCTTCACTCCAGTCTATCAGTGGCATGAAGGACTGGACGCCTCAGATGCAGCTGCGTGAGGTGACAGACAGCGATGTGGTGGTGCTGGTGCCGACACGTACGTTTGTCGAGGTGTTCACCAACGTGTTCAAGAGCGTGATGCACGATGCCATCAGGGACAAGATGGGCAAGAGGCTGGTGTTTGTGAATAGGGATTAGTAGAGAGGATAAATAATGCAATCGACCCGAAGGCAGAAATGTCTTCGGGTCGATTGTGTATGGTGCTATGACCGTTATAGGGCGGTTTCTACTGCTTGACAGAATCGTAGAATGTGGTGATGGCTGAGATGATGTCATCGTTGTTGTCAGAGATGGACAGGATGAGATTCTTGTATTTGCCAGTCTTCATGAGGAGGTCGAGCATAGGGTAGACAGGCATTTCTTCGGTCCAGAACTTGGTGCCGAGGAATACCATAGGGCTGGCGAATCCGTATGAGAGGTAGTGATTTTGCACGGCGTCCTGGAATATCTCCTGCATGGTGCCGGCGCTACCTGGCGAGTAGATGATGCCTCCGAACGCGAGTGTGAGGATGCCGTCCTCGCGTATGCTGTTGTCAAAGTACTTGACGATATGAGTGGCGAACGGCGTGGCAGGTTCGTGTCCATATAGCCATGTAGGCACGCCGAGGCTCTTGTACTGAGTCTGCGGATAGTCTCTGATGATCTGAAATGCTGTCTGCAACCAGCCTTCGTCCCTGAATGTAGGAGCTACGGACAGTATGCTGATGGCTTGTTGCACCTCCTCGTCCGTCCGTCCTGCGAGCCATGCACCGAGGTGAGTAGCCTCCATGGCGCCAGGTCCTCCGCCGCTTATCATGAGAAATCCCAGTTCGGTAAGACGCTTGGATACCTGCACTATCTGCCTGTACATGCTGTCGGTGCGCAGCAGTCCGTGCCCGCCCATCACGCCTACTATGCGTCGTGGGTCGTAGTGAGTGAGGAAGTCGTCGAGAGCCTTGCTTATGCAGAAGTCGTGCAGTGCCCTGGCGAGTGACTCCTTGGCGCTAAATGAGTGCTTGCCCGTGTCGATGTAGTGCTGATAGACTATGTGGTCGTAGCATTGCTCGTATGTCTCGGGATGGTCGGGGTCATATCCCTTGTAGAGCGTCTCTGCATTGTAGAGCGAGTGTAGGTCTACGATGTATGGCACGTACTCCATGTATGCGGAGAGCTGTGCGTCGTCGTAGTGCTTCTGGCGTGTGAGCATAGTATGTGATGTGTGTTTGGTTAGTAGTTTGTATGTTTGGTTGCAAATGTAGTGAAAAATCTTTGTATTCAAAAGAAATCATATTGTAATGATGCTCTTCGTATGCGAAGGGATTAGCGGGTGTTCAAGGCCTTTGAACAGATACAATTGAAAAAACGGCATATCTTAGCGTGTAAAAATGCTGAGATATGCCGTTGATGTTGTGTTGTTTAGGGATAGAGTAGGGGAGGGTTATCTTCTCCTTTTGCCGCCTATCTTTATGCCGCCGCTTCTCTTGGATGTTCCTCCTCCAAATGAGCTTGACTTGTGGCTTGAGCTTGACTTGTGGCTTGAACCAAAACCGAATGATGATGAAGAAGATGATGATGA
>JAZLKQ010000514.1:0-2322 GCA_045597745.1 Bacteroidaceae bacterium
TGTTGAATCGCTCGGCACTAAACTTGACATCGAGCGGAAGAGAAATGTACGTTGACTTGATGGTCTGGTAGTCCTTGCTACCGTCAAGGTGGTTGAGGAAGGTGACGTTCTTCGTACCGAAGTGCATCGTCGGCACAGCACGAAGGGCTATGTGGTCGGTGACTTTCAGCTCGCCAAGTATTCCTACACAGAATCCCGGTTCATAGTTGGGCAGATCTGCATACCACTGATTGCCTGCAGCATCAACATATCCGTTGTTGACAAAGTCCAGATCCTGCAGGTCCACACCTGCAAGAAATCCGTAGTGTATGCGTCCCCGATCTATATATGGGCGGTTCATCACCTTGCGTGTCTGTGCTGACGTGCTCAGGGCAAGGATAAGTAACGTGAGCAATATCTTAGCTTTCAAGTTCATAACGAAGTGTATATATAACAAGTAAAATAACGCATTTTGCCTGCAATTATTGCATCATCAAGGCGTGAAATCACAAAAGCGTCCGCTTTTTGTCAGTTTTTTTGCCAATGATGGTGCATCGTATTGTATTTTATTTATATCTTTGCAGTACAAAAACTATAGTTATATCAATATTAATTCTTAAGTATTTAATAAAGTAATCATTATGGCTTACGTAATTACAGACGACTGTGTAATGTGTGGAACTTGCGCAGGTGAGTGTCCTTCTGGAGCTATCAACGAAGGTGATGGCAAGTATGATATCGATGCTGATGCATGTGTAGACTGTGGTACTTGTGCAGACTCATGTCCAGCAGGTGCTATCCAGCCAGGTGAATAATCATCGCTGACACACCACTTCACACAGTGAAGGTTACAAGACCGATTCCTTACGGGGAGTCGGTCTTTTTTTTACGGAGGTGGAACCATTCCTTCGTTATTAAAGAATACAGACTGTCCAAATCCCAACAGAGGCATTGCAGTGAGTCTGCTGCTCGTCTCATCATAGAGCCCGGCAAAGGTTGTGTCTGCCGTCTCAGGGACAAAGTCAAAGTGCCTTGGCATAGCACTATAGACATCATCACGCATCTGCTGAGGTATGCCGACTATCTGGCAGTTCATATTGGCTGTCTGTGCATCTTCGAGCATCTGCATCAACACATATCTTAGATTGCCTCTGCCCGACGGCATCGTATAATAGAAGCGTCCCTGCTGCTCAAATCTAAATACCAGCTGATCTTCAACCACGGCAATCTTACAGTTCTGATAGGTAGGGCTGACGGCTCCATCGACAAAGACCGAACGGACAACATGCGTTATTGCATCTGTCTCATATCGGCGGACAAGGGCATAATCGCCAGAAGTAATTTTCTTGAACGGAATCATAAGCGTTGTATTTTGACATGCTCCAAATAGAGTCATTTTTAATGATAACGGCACAAAGATACAAAAAAATCATCTTGCACTTACCACCTTTTCATAATGTTTCGTTAAATTTGCAAGAAGAAACATTCAAGCAACAAAAACTAATACATAAACAAACTACATCACATGGACTTAATCCAAAGCATCATTCAGCGCGCTCAATCCAACAAGCAGCGCATCGTGCTCCCAGAGTCTCTCGAGGAGCGTACCCTCACTGCCGCCGACAAGTCACTTGCTGACGACATAGCAGACATCATACTCATTGGCAATCCTGATGAGATATTTGCTCTTGCAGACAAGCTCGGTCTCAAGAATATTGGCAAAGCTACTATCATAGACCCAGCAACAAGCGACAAGACAGAAGAATATGCTCAGCTCCTCTTCCAGCTTCGTCAGAAGAAGGGCATGACTATAGAGAAGGCACGTCAGCAGGTACTTGACCCACTGTACTTCGGTTGCCTCATCATCAAGAGCGGAGATGCTGACGGTCAGATCAGTGGTGCATTGTCAACGACAGGCGACACGCTGCGCCCTGCCCTCCAGATCATCAAGTGTGCTCCAGGCATCACATGCGTCAGTGGCGCCATGCTCCTCATCACGCAGACTCCTCAGTATGGAGAGAACGGCGTGCTTGTCGTAGGCGACGTAGCGGTCACTCCAATGCCAGATGCATCACAGCTCGCACAGATTGCCACCTGTACAGCACAGACAGCACGTAGCGTTGCAGGATTTGCCGACCCACGTGTAGCAATGCTTTCATTCTCTACCAAGGGCAGTGAAAAGCATGAAGTGGTGGACAAGGTAGTAAAAGCGACTAGTCTTGCCAAGCAGCTCGACCCTACACTCAAGGTTGACGGCGAACTTCAGGCTGATGCTGCTCTCGTACCATCTGTAGGTCAGAAGAAAGCTCCAGGCAGCGAGATTGCAGGCAATGCCAACGTACT
>JAZLKQ010000515.1:0-6696 GCA_045597745.1 Bacteroidaceae bacterium
CATACGATGACCTCCCAGTAGACGCTATCGAGTCAGTAGGTTCATCATCTGCTGTAGCAGCAGGCTACTACTCAATCTCTGGTGTCAAGATGAACTCACTCCAGAAGGGTCTTAACATCGTTAAGATGTCTGACGGTTCTGTCAAGAAGGTTATGGTTAAGTAATATAGTTGCTTAATAAGATTACAGACTATAAAGGTCGTGGCGAGATGATATGTTCGTCACGACCTTATTTTATTTCTTTCAGTTCCCAACATGTTGTAAAATACACATACGGTCGATTGAAGGCAATCGACCGTATGATTTCGTTTAATCGACCGTATGATTTCACTTGATCATACGTATGATGTATGGATGGTGTTTTTTTAACATGAATATCATCTTACCTTAGTTTCTCATAATCAAGTATGTGTTTGAGATCTTCGTATGAGAATGTAAGCACGGTCTCGCCGTTGGAGTATGAGGATATCTCATATACATTGTAGTGAAACTTGATGCAATCCTTGTATAGCATAAAGTGCTCTGGTATGAACAAGTCATCAAGTTCAAAATATCCCTTCTGTAGCAAGTCTTCCTCTGTCTTTGACTTAGTTTGCCGCATAAGTTTCTGCTTGAGCATCTTGAGCAAATTGCCCTTTTCTCCATCACGTATGATGTCCTCTATCCTGATGCGTCGTCCATTGTATATGTTGAAGTTGAGATATGTATGTGCAGAGACAGGATGAGCTCCGCCATTGTATACCATACGTTCCACTTCGTATACGAGTATCATGTCTTCATATCCCATGATGGCTTTAGACTTGATGTCGCTTGTATGACTGAAAGACTCCTTGGTGATGTCTTCGTCGTCATCGTCAACATATTGTGTGTCAGTTATCGTCTCGATATAGTGATGATAGTCGGCTCTTGTTGCAGTATTGTATTCGTCTATCATATCTGCTACGTATTTTTCTATAAGCTGTTGAGGGGATATGTGCTGTCTGTTGTTGAATATATTGTCGAATATCTCAGCATTGATACATCTGCATACGCTGTCCTGGTATTCGTCCTGGCTTGAGAGCATCTGCATGTCTACAGACACTTCACAGAGCGGAGACTTGGATGAAAGGGTGGAGTCAAGCATGACAGCCTGATGTGCCTGTATCGAATTGAACTCGACCGCTTGTGGCTGTTGCTGACATGATGCAAAGATTGCACTCGAGAGTATGATGGTTATGATTAATTTGTTCATTATTATCTGATGTTATCCTTAAAAACGGTGCAAAATTAGCAATTATATTCGTTTTGTCTTAACTTTGCAAAGATTTTTATTTCAGTAATAAGATGAAAAAGACATTTCCTGTAATAGGTATGCATTGTGCTGTATGTGCAGGCAATATAGAGAAGACGCTGTCACGTATGGATGGTGTTGGGGAGGCTGTGGTCAATCTTGCTGCCAACAATGTGACAATAGAATATGACGATAGACTTGTGTCCGTGTCTCAGATGGTAGACAGTATCAAGGCACTGGGATTTGAGATGATAGCAGGTGCGGAAGATGAAGATATGGATGACAGGAGCAGAGACGAGGAGATAGAGAAACGTGTGGCAAAGGCAAAGGCTTCTGTTCGTAAGAGCCTCATTATCCGTACAGTAGCGGCGTGGATACTTACTATACCAGTAAGCTATCTGTCCATGAGATACAATGTGGTGACAGATGAAGACTGGTGGAAGGATGGCATAGCGATGATATTGTGTGCTGTGCTGATACTTGTGTCCGGCAGACAGTTTTATACCAATGCCATTAGTCAAGGACTCCGTCTTACGGTATCCATGGACACCCTTGTAGCTATGTCTACAGGTGTATCGTTTCTGTATAGCGTCATCAACCTCTATTGGCCATTCTTCTGGTGGGAGAGAGGTATGGAGTCAATGGTGTACTTTGAAGCGCCAGCTATGGTGATAAGTTTTGTGCTGTTAGGCAAACTCCTCGAAGACTATGCGAAGAGCAAAGCGTCAAGCAGCATATCATGCCTGATGGCAGGTCAGCCAAAGACTGCTCTTGTGGTGGTGGACGGACATGAGTCTGAGTTGCCGATAGACGACATAAAGATTGGTGACATGGTGAGAGTGAGAACTGGTGAGACTATACCAGTAGACGGTGAAGTGGTAGATGGACATACAACAATAGACCAGAGTATGCTGACTGGAGAGTCATCTCCTGTGTCGAAGTCTGCAGGTGATGTGGTTCATGCTTCTACCATCAACATCAATGGCTCTATCTTGATAAAGGCAAATGGTGTCGGTAAGAATACTGTAGTGTCGCAGATTGTATCTATGGTGGAAGCAGCTCAAGGGTCAAAGGCGCCTGTACAGCGTATGGTAGACAAGATTATCAGATGGTTTGTGCCGATGGTGATTCTCTTTTCAGCAGTAACATTTGTTGCGTGGTGGTTGTATGGTGGAGTGGAAAGTCTGCCCCATGCCATATCATGCGCTGTAAGTGTGCTTGTTGTGGCGTGTCCATGTGCATTAGGACTTGCTACACCTACTGTGCTTATGGTTGCGCTTGGCAAATGTGCAAGAAACCGTATACTTGTCAAGGATGCGGAGGCGCTTGAGAGGTTGAGCAAATGTGATGTCTTCTGCTTTGACAAGACTGGTACGTTGACTGACGGGGCTGACATCAAGCCATCATCTGTCCAACTCATAGACAAGCTCCGTAAGGCTGGCAAGAAGGTTGTGATGCTTACAGGAGACAAACCAGAGATTGCAATGTGTATAGCTCAAAATGTTGGTGTAGACGAGTATGTCGATTCGTGTTTGCCAGCAGACAAGGAGGAGGCTGTCATCAAGTATCAGAAGCAAGGGCTGACAGTCGCTATGATTGGAGATGGTATCAATGACTCACAGGCTCTTGCAAGAGCAGATGTCAGTATAGCTATGGGTAGTGGTACAGACCTTGCGATGAGTGTCGCCATGATGACGATTATGAGCGATGATATGATGTTAATTGACAATGCATTAACGATGTCAAGCAAGACAAGAAGTTTTATACGTCAAGGACTCTTCTGGGCGTCCATATATAATATCATATTCATACCAGTGGCATCGGGCTTGTTGGCTATGATAGGAGTGGATCTGAGCATGTCGCCTATGATGTCATCTGCTCTGATGGCTTTGTCGTCATTTAGTGTGGTTTTGAATGCTCTTCGCCTCAATTCCGCAACACTTAACAAATTATAAATTCTGTGCATATTGTTTGCCTTTCGCAACTTTTTTGCTAAATTTGCCTTCAATTAGCGATTTTATAATAAAATGTCAGAAGATAATAGCAACAAACCAATACGTAAGCAACGTTCGCCATACGCAGATCTTGGTCTTTTGATATCTGTGAGCGTAGTGATATGTCTTACAATCAAAAGCATACTCTTTGAGGTCACTTTAGTATCTGTCATATGGCTTCTCATAGCAGTATTGTATGTCGTGGCAAGTGTCTTGCTTCCTTCGAGATGTAAGTTGATGAAGTACCTGACAACTGTGCTGCTTGCATCTTCTGCTCTGTCGATAGTTGGTTTGACATTCTTTGATAGACCAGCTATTCCGAAGATGGTGGAGTATCATACAGAGGCTCTCAATGATACAGTGGTCGAATCCAACAAGTATGTAGTCAATACACCTCCGCCACCTGTGATTGATACAACAGAGGTGGACAGTCTTGACATGATGGAGTCCGACTCTATAGTTGAAGTTGCTGTTCCTGATACTATAGTTTCCGCACCTTCTGCAAGCGTGAGCGATGTCCCTTCAGAGACAGATCAGCAGACAGAGGCTGTAGAATGATATGACAAGTCGATTGTGTATATTGGCGTTCGCTGTTTGTTCTTCTACAGTATATTTCAAATTAAATATAAATAAGTAATATATAAACATAAAACATCTACATGGCAACGATTATTTGTCCCGAATGTATGCATGAAGTCAGCGTGAAGGCTGACAAATGTCCTAATTGTGGTTTTAACATGAAGAATGCTCATGGACCAAATAATAATAACAAATACAAACCAAAGAAGAAGAAAGGTCCATCTGTGTGGTCCGTACTTGGTACAATCCTGATTATACTTGTCATCCTATGTGTAGGAGCATTTGCTGCATGGAAGTATGGCCTCCTTACCAATGTTATAGGTGATGAAGAGCAGGAGAATGACGCATGGCTCCGTATCGAGAGATTCCAGAACGAGGGACAGCCAGATTCGCTCGAGGCAGCCCTACAAGACTATACTTTCTACTATCCGCAGGGACGCCATGTCGATATAGCCAATCAGCTTATAGGCCGTCTTGAGACCGAACGCAATGACTGGCAGACAGCTATATCTGCCAAGACCATAGCTTCTGTCAATGCATATCTTGACAGTCATCCAGAGGGATTCTTTAGAGCATCTGCCAATGCGCTTCTCGACTCGCTTTCGTACGTCAATGCACTCAAGATTGATACAGAAGATGCTCTTGACGACTATATTAGAAGTTTCCCAGAGGGTAGATACGTTAAGGCGGCACAGCGTCGCCTTAAGGACGTAGAGCGCATCTCGCTTACTGCTGATGAGGAGGCAAGAGCCCAGGATGTGATCAAGAGACACTTTATAGCGATGGCAGAAAACGATAAGGTGGAGCTTGACGCTACAATATCTGCTTCATTGGCATCATATATCGGCAAGAAGGGTGCTACCATAGAGGATGTGCATCTATATCTCGATCACATGCATTCATCACATCGCAATATCAAACTTACTCCTTTGAAGTTCTCGTATGACAAGGTGACAGCGGGACAGAATACTGTATATAGCGTTAAGTTTATCCTGCAGGAAGTTGTTAGCGCGAGAGGTCAGAAGGCAGAATACAGATACTTCAATGGCGTGATAGTACTTGACTCCGAGATGTTGCTTCAGAGCCTTGTACTTATCAAGAATCAGCAGCTTACAGACGAGGCGGCTCAGAAACATGCAGATGATGAGCCAGAGCCTGTTGACGATGAAACTGTTGCTCAACCATAAGAAGTGGGATAAAAGATGGTGGTTTTTGAGTACGCCATTACATTTATAATAATTATTAATCATACTAACAACCAATACATGACGATGCGAATACACATCCAAAGATTGCTGGTAATAATACTCTCGATAGTCTTGTGCTTTACAGATGTGAGTGCAAAGAAGAAGCCGAATCGACACGATCTCAAGCGTGAACATGCAGCTGCTGACTATGATTTTCCTCAGGCAAGTCCTCTACCAAAGAAGTCAAGACCTGACGGACATCCACATGCTAAAGAGTCTATCAAGATTGTTGGTGCATCCAATTGGACTAACGGCACTCATGGATTTGACATCAGTCATTATCAGGGTAGAATAGATTGGGCTACATTCTCTAAGGATCCGAACTGTAGTTTTGTGTACTGTAAGGCGACAGAGGGAGAAAACTTTGTAGACAACACATACAAGTACAATATCAGCGAGGCACGTCGTCATCGTGTCAAGGTAGGTAGTTATCACTTCTTCCGACCAGGTGTGTCAGCAGAGAGGCAGATGGAGAATATCAGACGTAATGTTGATCCAAGGCAGCAAGATCTCCTCTTCATGCTTGATGTGGAGGTACTCAAGGGTGCTAGTCTGTCAGTATTCTATGAGAGGCTTGATCAGTTGCTTGATCTCCTTACAAAGGAGTATGGCAAGCGTCCAATCATATATACGGGCAAGAACCTGTACAACAAGTACTTCCACGGACATTCACGCTATCGAGCATACAAGTTCTGGATTGCAAACTATACTTCTATCGAGCCAACTCTTAACGGCAATGATGACTATGTCATCTGGCAGTATTCGGGCTATGGTCGTGCTCAGGGAGTACGTGGAGATATAGACTGCAACAAGTTGCATGGTCGTCATACTTTGCGTGAATTGGCATTCTAATGTTTGCATGAACCAATTTGAGCGAATAATCTGATTGTAGGATATTATAAGGAGTGGAGGCATAGTATAGCTTCCACTCTTGTTTGTATATTTACGACACAAGTTGACGGGGTGTACTGGTGTGAGTAATGTCTTTTCCGTTTCAATAAGTCAAAAGTATAGACAAATAGTCAAAATTATAACTCACCATAGTACTTACTTATTGATAAATACCATATCTTTGTAAAAAATATATGATTATGAAAAGGTTATTAATATATATATGTGTCATCATGATGGTTCTGTCAGTACATGCTCAGGTGGAGTATCAGAAGGCTGACAGCATAAAGGTGGAGCAACTCTTGCGTAAGGCAAAGACAGAGAGAGGTAGTGAGAATAGAATGTATTGGTTTGGTATGCAGTTGCTTGGTATACCATACGTAGCCCATACTCTTGAAAAGGGTGACAAAGAGCATCTTATAGTCAATCTGCGTGAACTTGACTGCACCACATACGTTGAGACTGTTGCTGCACTTTCACTCTGTGACAAGAAGGGGCAGACGACATTTCGTGACTTCTGCCGAAATCTCACAAGCATAAGGTATAGAGATGGTAAGATGACAGATTATACTTCAAGGCTCCATTATTTCACATGGTGGGGTGAAGACAACGAGAAACTTGGTATAGTGAAGTGTGTATCAGGTGAAGGTGCAGAGTTTACTGGTGTGCAGACGGTCAATATCAGTTTTATGACAGATCATCCGGACCTGTATAAG
>JAZLKQ010000516.1:0-3593 GCA_045597745.1 Bacteroidaceae bacterium
TCGTGCAGAACATCAGGCGATACTCGTTGGTCGCAATACCGCCCTCAAGGACAATCCGTCGCTCTCGACTCGTGAGTGGCCTGGTGACAGTCCTGTGCGTATAGTGATAGACCGTCATGACAGTCTGCCTCATGGACTCAGACTCTATGATGGCAGCGTGCGCACGTTGGTGGTGACAGACAAGGACTTGTCGGCAGGATTGCGCAAGGGCAATGCAGAGTACATACAAGTGGATTTTGACCATAACATCATACCTCAGCTCATGGACTGTCTGTATGACAGAGGGGTGCAGACCTTGCTTGTGGAGGGGGGCAGAGAGTTGCTCCAGAGCTTTATTGACGCAGGTATGTGGGATAGATGTTTTGTCGAGACTGGCACATGTATGCTTGGTGGTGGAGTGAAGGCTCCTGTCATCAAAAATGCCACAAAAGCGTCTGATATGAGTGTTTTATGTCATAATATTGTTGAATATACGCCAAATTTACACTAAAATAACTTAAAAGTAAGGTCGTTAGTTCCGTATAGCAAAAATTGTTCGTAATTTTGTGCCGAATTATCTTTAGGCGTGGTGTGTCTATACCCACCCTTGTGTATATAAACGACGAAGGGCTGCCCTACTAAAAGGCGAATGATGGTGGTCCTTGTAATTGCTTAATAAGAAATGAAAAATATATATTCCGTAGTGCTTGCACTATTGTGCACCGTGCTATGTACAGTATCGTGTCTGGATGACAAAGAAGTGGTAACTTCGTCAGACTGCGCCATATATTCGTTCTCTATAGGTGATATAAAGTCCCCTGTAACCATTGCTGGCAAAGATGGACGAGACACTACCATCACGAAGACGATAGGTGGAGCTTCGATATACTTCAACATCGACCAGATAAAGAACGAGATAGTATCGGTGGACTCATTGCCAAGTTGGGCAAACCTCTCCCGCGTTTGCCCAAGCATCAGAAGTACCGGCAATGTGTTTGTAAAGGTAGAAGAAGACTTGTACGTTCGCTTTACAAGTGGAGCGGATTCTCTGGACTTTACAAAACCAGTGGTATTTCTTGTAGCAGCAAGCGACGGTGTGTCTTTCCGCACATATACAGCCAAGATCAACAAGAGCATCAATGCGAGCGACTCTCTCAACTGGGAGAAGGTCGAGGGCGCTAACCTGCAGCTTGCCTCTGACTACAAGGCAGTTATCGCCAATGGAGACTTGTACGTATTTGCAGCCAATGGCGGTTCGCCAACAGTCACAAAGACATCATCAGGTGGTGATGGCAAGGCTTGGTCTGCCCCTGTCGTCATGACAGCCGTAGATGGCGTGATAGACTACAAGTCTGTAGTAGTATATGGTGATGCCATGTATGCGCTCGACAGCAACGGCAAGATGTGCAAGTCTACTGACGGCGTGACTTGGAGTACAGTGTCAGACAAGGTATTTAAGGCACTGTTGACGGCAGATGACTATTACATATATGCCTTCGATGGCATCCAGATAGTCGCAAGCGACGACTTCGAGTCTTGGAGCTCGTGTGGTAAGGCTGACATCAATCGCCTACCATTGACAGGCATATCGTCTGTACACTACAATACGAAGACTAACAATACTCTGGAGTCTGTAGTGATGGCAGGACCATGTGACGATGTAGCACATACCGCATTCTGGTACAAGATCACCTCTCCAAGTAGCGCAAGCAATCAGGAGTGGAGCTACATAAAGGTGACTGACGACAATGTATACGGCTTGCCAAAGTACGACAGGGTAAACGTGATACGCTATAATGGCGAACTCCTGGCTCTTGGTGGAGCTAATCTCTCCAACAGCAGTGTCGCGCCTTATAGTCAGCTGTATCGTTCGAATGACAATGGTATCACTTGGCATAAGGTGACAGAGAAGCTGGGCTTGCCTTCAGACTTTGAGGCAGATGCGTCCAAGCCAGTATCACTGCTGACCAGTGGCAACTATATATGGATGATACAGTGTGGCGGAAACGTATGGAAGGGCAAGATCAACAAGCTTAACGACTAATACACAAGTATCAATCGACAAACCTCTCATCGCATGTCAACAATTAAGCATATTACCATACTGATAGTGACAATGCTGGTCTCTGTGGCGTCTCATGCTCAGGAGCTTGAGTACAAGATGGAACTGGGAGGTATGCTCGGAGGTTCGTTTTATCTTGGTGATGCCAACTATACCAAGCTGTACAAGAACACGGGAGTGGCGGCTGGAGCAATGGCTCGATACAATATCAACCCACGTATGTCGCTCAAGTTCAATCTGGCATACGGCGGCATATCAGGCGACGCCAGGCAGATGGAGACTAAGTATCCTGAGATAGAGGGGCAGAAGTGGGACTTCAGCAACTCTGTATATGACCTGGGCTGTCAGTACGAGATCAGTTTCTGGGGCTATGGCACAGGAGCAGGATATAAGGGCAGCAGACGCTTTACGCCATATATACAGGTAGGTCTTGGATTTACATACGGAGGCGATGCCTTCACTATGAACATACCGTTTGGATTTGGCGTCAAGTACAAGCTGAAGGAGAGAGTCAATGTCGGCGTAGACTGGACCATGAGATTCAGTATGAGCGACAAGCTCGACGGCATAGCTGATCCGTACAGCATCCAGAGTGGATTTCTCAAGAACAAGGACTCATACTCGTTTACGATGCTATACATCTCATACGACCTGTTTCCTAAATATAGAAAGTGTAACAACGACTAATAATAATATATGTATAAGGAGCTAATAGATACAACGAGAGTACCTCAGCACATTGCAATCATCATGGACGGCAATGGACGATGGGCAAAGGCACGTGGACAAGAGCGTACCATGGGACATCAGGCTGGCGCGGAGACTGTGCATGACATCATGACTGCCGCTGTCAATCTTGGTGTAAAGTATCTGACACTCTATACATTCTCCACAGAGAACTGGAAGCGCCCTGAGGCAGAGATTTCCGCTTTGATGGCGCTATTGCTCAAGCATCTTGAGGAAGAACTATTTATCAAGAAGAACGCACGTTTTCGTGTAATCGGCGAGATCGAACGCCTGCCACAGGTAGTACAGGACGCCTGCCGTCAGCTCGAGGAGCGCACTAAGGACAACACTTCTACATGTATGGTGCTGGCATTGAGCTACTCTTCTAAGTGGGAGATGACCAAGGCGATGAAGGGCATTGCACAGGAGGTGAAGGACGGAGTGATAGCTCCTGAAGACATCAATGAGCAGGTGATAGACCAACACCTCGAGACTTCGTTCATGACTGACCCTGAGCTTATGATACGTACAGGTGGAGAAGAGCGACTGAGCAACTTCCTGCTGTGGCAGTGTGCATACTCGGAGTTCTATTTCACAGATACCCTGTGGCCTGATTTCCGCAAGAAGGAATTCTTCGAAGCTGTCGGGGAATTCTCAAAGAGGGACAGAAGATACGGTAAAGTCAAATAAATTGCTTACATTTGTAGCTTTGTACAGACAATATAGTGATGAAGATATTTAAGGTAACGGTTTTTCTGCTTGCGCTGCTCGGGTACTCCCTGGCGGCCTATTCCCAGAACAACGGTATTACCGTCGATTACTCCCA
>JAZLKQ010000517.1:0-2118 GCA_045597745.1 Bacteroidaceae bacterium
GCATGCCTACATTCTTTGATGCAGACAACAGACTCGTCGCTGCTGCAGAAGCACTCGGCGAGTCTACGACATCAACACAACTGCATATCGGCCTCATCTGTACGGGCGATCAGTTTATCACAAGTCAAGACGAACTTCGCAAGATAAAGACACAGTTTGCCGAAGGCCTTGCTGTCGATATGGAATCAGCATCTATAGCTCAGACATGCCACATATACGGAGTGCCTTTCGTCAGCTTCCGCATCATCAGCGACACGCCTGGAGTAGACAAGCATATCCAACAGTACGAGAACTTCTGGGGAGAGATGGCAAACCGTTCGTTCGGCATCACTAAGGAGTTTCTTGAGAGTATTCCTCAAATATAATATCCTATCGACTCATGAAGAAGATACCATCATTCACTATCGACCACATAAGGCTGAAGAGAGGTATATATGTATCTCGCAAGGACGAAGTAGGTAGCGAAGTCGTCACTACATTCGACATAAGGATGAAAGAGCCTAACCGCGAACCTGCCCTCTCGCCAAGTGCAATACACTGTATGGAGCATCTGGCAGCGACATTTCTGCGCAATCATCCTGTATGGAAGGACAGCATCATATACTGGGGACCTATGGGATGCCTCACCGGCAACTATCTGCTGATGAAAGGTGACCTCCAATCGAAGGACATAGTACAGCTGATGCAAGAGACATTTGCATTCGTTGCAGAGTACGAAGGCGAGGTACCTGGTGCATCTGCAAAGGACTGCGGCAACTATCTGCTGATGAATCTGCCAGAAGCAAGGTGGGAAGCAAAGAAATACCTGACGGAAGTGCTGGAGTGCATGACTGAAGAAAATCTTGAATACCCCGCATAACGGGCATCACATAAGATAAGGCGGCGAAGAATCGAACTTGTATTCTTCGCCGCCTTATTTATATCTGCTTATTACGCTGTGTCCCTACGACCTAAGGGATGGTTTGCATATATATGCGCTACTTCTTACGACTTGCAAGCTTGTCAAGGTAATACTTGCGCAAGTCGCTCCACTTATAATAAGGATAATTGTCCGTCTTTATAGGGAGAGTAGCCTCCTTCTCATTGAGAAGTGCCTTGACGAGGATATCGTCGGCAGAGAGAGACTTAGCCTTCTTTGGACGATAATAGATGAGCTGTACGTTGCATCCCATAGGATAGATGCGATAGTTGACCCAGTACTTGTCAAGTTCGTCGAGATTGTCAACCTTCACTCCACAGCTGTCGAGCTCGAGCAGACATGCAAGCGGCATCACACACACCTCATGACCAAATCTCAATGTAGCGCCATTGAATGACGGATTGGTAACGATTGTGTCAGCAGTCGCTATCATGTTGTTAAGCAGATTGGTCTGTGAGAATGGCATTACACCGTCCGTCTGTGGAGCAGGACCATAGCCGAGGTACCACTCGATATTGCGGTATCTCCATAGATCATACACCTCGTCTTCTGTAAAGAGTGGATAAAGGTCTATGTCAGTATCATGACTCTGCATGTTGGTCGCAACATTGAATATTGCACGCATGAATGATCCCTTGTCGATATTGTGATTGATATATGCAGTATCATTGAATATCGTAGAACAGAATCTGTCCGGATGAGTCAGCTTGTTCTTGTATCTGTCGATGATAGGCCATCGCTTGTTAGACGCTTCACCGATAGACTTCTCCCAGTTCTGATTAAGATAATACTGAAACGCCTCGCTGACATCATTGTGCATACGCACCTTACTATTGAACGCCATGATCTCCTCACACTCTGCGGTCATAGAGAGTATGCATCGGATAACCACAGTACTGCGGGCATCTACCTGTGCATTGCCGCTGAAGACTTCCGGGAAATTCTGCGTCATTCGTTTGCCTATGCCATGATGCTGACGCTCGCCTACAGAGGTCAAGTCACCAAGACGATTGACCGTACAAGGGAAGAACTCCTTAAGCTTGGCAAGTGTCTCCTTGCCAAGTGGAGTAAGCTTTCCTGCAGCATCTGCATCTTCGAGCATCTTGATAGGGCGTGAATACTCGTCCTTGCCAATCAACCATCTCGAACCATGACGCCCGTAATGATTGATATAGAATGGTTCATATCCCTTTGGAGCA
>JAZLKQ010000518.1:0-4072 GCA_045597745.1 Bacteroidaceae bacterium
ACTCTCACTGGGATATTGGATAAATAATGTGCGACTAAATATAACTATCAGCAGTACCAAATATAATATGGCTCCTAATACTGATAACAACTTATGACTTACCCTGTCATTAATAACTATGGATATTATAATAGACACAATGGCTACTGGACCTAACATCATGTATAATAAAGGTGATGCTATAGCAACCATCATAATGAGTGATATAACATTTCGCACACAATACTTTAGCAAAGGGACTGCACATAGAGCAAGTGTCAAGGCAACAGGAAATGCTACCATCATATTCTCATCACTCATAAATGTGATGACAAATATTGCTGGAGTTAGTGATAGACACATTTTAAGAAGACGCGTATACCACTCATCTGCAGTGTTTTTTATTATTACATATAGAAATGTCGACTGTAATGTATACAAAAGAGCTAACAAGAGTGCTCCTAGTTTAGGGTGATAGAAAAATTGGACGATAAACTCAGAGATATAATCTGACAATCCTCCTACAACAGATATTTCTTCTAAAAAATATGTAGGAGTAAACAAAAAAAACTGATACATCTCATGAAATGCAAGCAGCCCGGGCAGCTCTGAATAGAACACTGCCACTATACTTGCAAATACGAGAAGCATCAGATATGGTAAATATTCACGTATGTGATTCATAGGAAGTATCACTCTGGATATCTACTTAAAATAAATTCGCGAGCATTGGTCCCCTCTGGAGATAACTTGGCAATACGCCTACATTGATCCTTATAGTATTGTCGGTATTGTCGTAAAGAATCACGTAAACAGTTCAACGCAATAGTATCTCCACTGGCCCGAAGCGCTCTTGCTTCCATAGACTTCGCAGACATTGTTCGATTTGCAGCTATAGCAAAATCTTTCCACTGCTGCATGACCTCGTTTTGTGGTGTTCCTCCACCAATACTAGTAGAATCTATTAGGACATTGATTGTTCCTGGCTCTGTAATTACTAGTAAATTCTGTGTACCATATCTCACATGCCAGTCAATACGAATATCTGCTACGTATTCTTCTTTCCCTCTGAACTGGAACTTCATATCTTTTATAACACAAGAATCAACTCCCACTATCTCTTTGATACTATCAACAACAGGTACAAGGAATACTCGCTGACCTTCCAGCTTCGCTTGAGTAACCTTCCCATTGATAATATACTCATTTTGTGGATTGCCAACACACGAAGAGAATAGTGTGGCAAAAACTAACAATGTTGATAATATGTGCTTTCTCATTTTCATATAAAAAAAGTAACAACAATATATGGCATAGACTAATATAGTAGATTTATCTTTATTACACCTTTATTTGAAAAAATTGCTGATCACTTAACAGCATATTTTCATAAATTGAAGAGGGCTCTCATATTGAGAACTGCCCTCTTCGCGCATTTATGAAAATGGAGATTTTTTACTTTTTACCAAATGACCACCATGTGGCTTCACCCCAACCGCCTGTGCCTTCAGAAGCATAGACAAGTACAAGTCTGCTGCCTGAAACATAGCCGATTTCGTACTTCTCTGGCTTGAAGCCGTTCTGGTTAATCTGGTATGGCCAAAGAATAGCACCTGCCGATGTGTTGAGGTAACCCAAACTGAAATGATCTGGATTTGGAGTCATATCAAGAGACCATGAACCCTCACTCATCTTATTGCCATCCTTATCATACTTCGTGAGTACACCATCTTCTGAGAATGTCATATACGATGTAGAATACTCTTCACCGGTGATAGCACCAGCTGCTGAATGAGCTAGCTGACTGCTGAACTTATCAGCACAATCACCATCTTCTACGCCGCAACCCCACCAAGCACCGTTGATGTCTTCATTGCCAGCCTGAGGACCTGCAAGGTAACCACCATTACCCCATACAGCACCTCCATTAGCAGATGTTGGAGCCCAAGTCCACTCACTTGACGTAAGGCAACCTTGTGCGTCGTCATTGCTGCCGAATGACCACCATGTAGCCTCACCCCAGCCACCTGTGCCTTCAGAAGCATAAACAAGAACCATACGGTCTACCGAAAGGTAAGCTACTTCAAACTTCTCTGGTGTAAAACCGTTCTGATTAATCTGGTATGGCCAGAGAATAGCACCTGCCGATGTATTAAGGTATGCCATGTTGCCATTAGCATCAATAGCTTCACCATTATTGTAATCGGTAAGCTGGAATGAACCTGTGTTTAACTTATTGCCATCCTTACCATACTTTGTAAGAGAGCCGTCTTCACAGAACTCCATGTATGAATCAGAATACTCTTCACCTGTAATTGCACCTACTGCTGAGTGCGCAAGTTGACCGCTGAAAAGATCGGCACAATCACCATCTTCTACACCACAACCCCACCAAGCGCCATTGATATCAGCACCGCCTGCCTGAGGGCCTGCAAGGTAACCACCATTACCCCATACAGCACCTCCATTAGCAGATGTTGGATACCACTTCCACTTCTTTGTACCATTGTTAGAACAAAGTAGCTTGTCACCAGCAGAAAGTTCTGCTGCTACCTGAAGAGTAAAATCATGTGAAGCAACTGTCTCTTCTCCGTTTGGATTGACATAACGGAAATAGAGGGTCTGTTGAGGATCTGAACCACGGAGTGGCACATAGTTCAATACACCCGCACTGCTAGACTGTGAAAGTTTGAACTCTGTTCCATCCTTCTTGATGTAGTATATAACTATACTAGAAACATTAGGAATATTATACTTGATATAGTTACCGTCTGCTGCTGGCTGCGTACAAGCCTCATCTGAGTACTGTGAGAAGGTAGCACCTGCTAGCAAATCTGCAGTAGATATTGTATCAACTGAGAATGAACCGTCTTCCTTGATCGGATCGCACGAAGCGAGCATACCCAACATCAAGACCGACATTATCGCTATTTTTTTCATTGTTTCGTTGCTGTTTTAGATTAATAAACAGGGGTACCTGACATATTCCAATCGCTCTGCTCACTTTCTCTCCAACCTGCATTCTGTGTAAGAACAGAAGGGTCGTCAATATTACGAATCTGAGCAGGAGGAATAGGCAAGAAACCATTAGTTTGAGCATAACGCTTAGCCCAGCTAGAAGAAGCATGGTGCATTGTTGTCCATGTGCCAGTGTAGTTTACCTTAGAGCCATTCTGCTTCTCAAGCGCAGTTGCCGCAAGACACCCCTCACCAGCATCCTTGCCTGACCAACGACGAAGGTCATTGAAGCGGATACCCTCGCCGAACAACTCCCAACGACGCTCGTTTTGGATAGTCTCCCAAGAATAAGCAACTGCAGGAAGACCAACACGGGCACGTACCTTATTCATCTCTGTAGCATCTCCTGTGAGTTCTGTATACATCAACATAACGTCTGAAAGACGGAGAAGAATGATATCAGCAAAGTGGTCGCCCTGGAATGAGTTAGCATTGTTATTTGCTACAGTAGAATTCTGTGAACGATATACACCCCACCAAGTATATGCATTGTTGTGATCACTCCATGTTGTCTCGTTGCAAGTAACTGCCATCCACTTCTTATTGTAATAACCAGTTTCCTCAGAGCAAGATGTAGTATATGCAAAATGCTTAAGTTCTGCGTCACAATCAAGAACAGTTGCTGCCTTACGAGGGTCACTGTTAGCCCACTCGCTTACAGAATTGTCGTTGAATGTACCCTGACCCCAACCTTGACCGAATGGGAATGTATCCTGATCACCATTATGAGCACCAGAAGCGTCGTCATCACAACGGAGTGAGCAGTATAGGGAAGTCATGTTAGTGAAACCCATAGCGATTGTTCCGTTCCATGATGCCATGTTACCAAACTGAACCTGGAAAAGCTGCTCTTGATTACCATTACCTGCCCATGTAGTAGCAAGATCCTTAGTGTAATCATAATCAGCAATTGTAAGTTCATTGGTATACTGCCACAAATTACGATAATCTTCTACGAGTGAGTAGCCACCATTATCAATACAATCTCTGAGGTACTTCTCTACGTCAGATTTTGACAAGTTACCAGTTACACCCTCTTGAGAAGGAAGAACTACATCGGCAAGGCTAGCTGACT
>JAZLKQ010000519.1:0-1722 GCA_045597745.1 Bacteroidaceae bacterium
CAGGTCTTGGTACTATACAGCCAGGTCAGGCTGACTACAATCAGGCAGTATATGGCGGTGGCAATGGCGACTACAACCTCATAGTACTTGCTCCTAATAGCGTACAGGAGATGTGCGACTGCATGGGTAAGGCAAAGGAACTCGCATTCAAGTGGAGAATGCCAGTCATCGTGCTCTCTGATGGAGTGTTAGGCCAGATGATGGAAAAGGTACAGCTTCCACCATTTACACCTCGCCGTACAGACGAAGAGATACGTGAGTTGTGCCCTTGGGCAACCAATGGTATCGGGCTCAAGAACCGTGAGTACAACTACAAGTCATCGCTTGAGTTTGACCCACAAGTCATGGAAGACCGCAACCGCGCTATGACAAAGAAGTACCGTCAGATTGAGGCTGAAGAGGTAGACTACGAACTGTACAAGGTCAATGACGATATGGAGTACCTCATCGTGGCATACGGTATCAGCGCACGTGTCAGCATGAAGGCTGTAGACTTGCTGCAGATGCAGGGCGTAAAGGTTGGTATGCTCCGTCCAAAGACACTGTGGCCATTCCCTAACAAGGAGATCAACAAGTATGCGGAGAAGGTGAAGTGCATACTCAGTGTTGAGCAGAGCGAAGGTCAGATGGTCAAGGATATCCGTCTCGCTGTAGAGGGACAGTGCCCTGTATATCACTTCGGACGAAGCGGAGGAATTATCGCATCGCCAGCAGAAGTTGTTGACGCATTCAAGGCAATGGCTCGTGAGTGCATCACCAAGAACTGGCCAAAGGGCTACTGGATGAAGTAATCACTCCGCAAAGGTCGTTAGCCCAAGATAACTAAAAGTAGTAAACAGTCAATTGTCGATTAGATATAACATTATGACAAGAGAAGAATTAATAAGTTCTGAAAACAGTGTATACGGCAAGCCTTCACTCATGAGTGACACGCCTATGCACTACTGCCCAGGATGTAGCCATGGAGTAGTACACAAGCTTGTGGCAGAAATCATCGAGGAGATGGGACTTGAAGAAGATACAATAGCAATCTGCCCAGTAGGATGTGCGGTATTTGCTTACAGATATGTAAATGTAGACTGGATTGAGGCATCTCACGGACGTGCTCCTGCTTGTGCAAGTGCGGTAAAGCGCCTCTGGCCTAACAAGCTCGTGTTCACTTATCAGGGTGACGGCGATATGGCTTGTATCGGTACGGGAGAGTCTATCCATGCCATGAATCGTGGCGAAAATATCGCTATGATATTCATCAACAATGCCATATATGGTATGACAGGCGGACAGATGGCGCCAACTACTCTCATGGGTATGAAGACTGCCACTTGCCCTTACGGTCGTCAGGCAGATCTGCACGGATACCCACTCCATATCACAGACATAGCCAAGGATCTCGAGGGTACTTGCTACGTGACTCGCCAGGCTGTCAACACGGTGGCAAATATACGCAAGGCAAAGAAGGCGATACGTCAGGCATTTGAGAACTCGCTCAACAAGAAGGGCTGTTCGCTCGTGGAGATAGTATCTACTTGTGCTTCTGGATGGAAGAAGACTCCAGAACAGGCTAATCAGTGGATGGAGGAGAACATGTTCCCATACTATCCACTCGGAGACCTCAAGAATACTGTGGAGTAATGTCCGCAAGATATTAACGTGTCAAACAGAATATAAGATCATGACAGAAGAAATAATCATATCAGGATTCGGCGGTCAGGGTGTGCTCTC
>JAZLKQ010000520.1:0-3435 GCA_045597745.1 Bacteroidaceae bacterium
AGAGCATCCAGGAGCATCTCGTCGTTGCTTGTTCTTACTGCATATTCGGCATAGAATGGTGCCGCCATATATAGTCCGTCAAGCCACATCTGCTGTGTATATATGGTCTTGTGCCAGAAGCCTCCGTCTGCTGTGCGGGGCTGTCGCCTGATATGGCTCATAAGGGTGTCTATAGCTGTCTGGTACTGCTTCTTGCCCGTGTATGAGTAGAGACGAAACAGTATCTTGCCGCTATTGATTGCGTCAAGCTTGTAGTCCGACATCTTGTATCCTTGTATCTTACCGTCAGCAGATATTAGTCTGTCTGTATATGTCTGTGCATATTCGTATATCATACGCTGATAGTCAGAGCCTTGCCTGTCAGCATAGTCCATCATTGCCTTGAGCTCAAAGCCTTGGGTGTAGTTCCACTTAGGAACCTTCTGCCCGTCGATAGTCCATGCTTCGGGGTGGCGCTTCATCTCGCTGTCTATGATGAGGCGAATATATCTGTCACAGTCAGCACGGGTGAGATCTTGTGCTACTGACGATAGGGATATACACAGTAATAATAATGATATGAGTATGTGTCGCATTGTGTGTAATAAGTAGTTTGTAGCAGGTCGTCCTCAATAGTTAGTTGCTAATGCAATATCTGTTCTAATGTCTCGGTCTTTATCTTGAAGGAGTTGATACGATGTCTGTCAGTCATGCTCAGTCCCTTGATGTCCTTGCCGCAGGACTCGCAATACGTGAGTGACGGATCGTTCTTCTCTCCACATGCACATACGTACTTCATGCCACCTGATGAGAATATGCCTCCTTTGACTTCCGTGATTTGCCCTACGTCAGGCAACTGGTCAATGTATGCCAGTATGTCCTTCATGCCTTTGAGGTCGTCTGCATTGTATGATCGCTTGTTGACAGTGAGTAGGCGAGTGTTGCCAGAAACGCCATCTCTCTTAAAGACTTCAAGTACTTTGGCTGGGTGAAACAGTTGGTTTGGTTTGATGAGCGTATAGTATTCCTTGTCTTTCTGGTAAGCAAGACTTGCTGCGATGTCGTATGAGAGCATAGAGAAGAATTTTGGGAAATACTTGGCGCAAAGTTCGCTCTCAGTACTAAATCCAGTTGCTTCCTCATATTTTATATAGAGAGTCATCAGTTCGTCTGCAATGTCCGACATGTCGTGCGAAAGTATATACTTCCAGTCGTCTTCGTCTACCATTTCACCGCTCTTGATTTTGTTGGCTATAACCTTCTTCATACATTCACATTCCAACAGCTCTGCCGTGATGCTATTGGTGGTGTTGGATTCGGATATAAGTGCATTGCTCTTAATCTTGACTACGGTACCTGTGAGCGAAACCATAAACATTGACATGTTTTTGGCGGCTATGTTGTTGAAGTCAATTGATACGCCAACTACGGCATTGCCTCCTCTTGCAATAGCTTCCTTCTCCATACGGTCTACAACATCCTCCTTGAGTTCGTTCATTACCTCGCGATATGCTCCTGAGTGTCCGCCCCAACCGTCGGAAAACTGTGCAATCAGGTCTGTAAATGCTCCTGTACCAGCTACTTGATTGGTTGTGATTAGTCCAAGATACTTCTCGATAGTTGCTCCTTCGAGGGTGGGAGTCGTAGATATTAATATTCTGCTCATGGAAATATGATTGTTAAGTATTTGTAGTTGTATAAATGTATTCTATCTTCTCTGCTGTCAACTTGATGAGAGATTTGTATAGAGCAAAGTTAAAGATTTTGTCAACTTCATGCAAATATAATGTGCAAAACTTGCCCAAAAGTATGCCTGCCAATGAGCATATAGCACATATCTTCTTTTGCGGTTTGCCTGATTGATAGCGTTGTCATGCCTGAGGCTAAATGGTAGTGTGATGGATTCTTGCTGCTGTTTGTTGCAAAAGTATCAATTATTTTCGCCAAGTCATACAGTTGTTTGAGACTAATGATACGTTCGATTCGATCTCATCATACGTATCACTACCCCCTCATCATACGTATGACGAGCTCTCATCATACGTATCATTAAATTCAAAGGTTTGCTCGGCTGTTTTGTGATGATTCTATGTTATAGGATGTGGAGTTCATACAAAAAACATGGGAGTTCATACAACGAGCGTACATATATTTGTGTATGGACTCGTGGCGTATTACTTTTGCATTGTCAAAACAAGATGACGGTTATGAAGAAGGTATTTTTCACTTTGATGGTAATGCTCATGAGTGTTAGTCTGTCAACGTTTGCAGGTACGACAACCTGTACTGAATCTAATGAGAGTAGCATCCAGATTACTATTCCAACCAACATGATTGTGAAGCAGACAATCTCGTTTAACAACGGCAAGAAGTTGGTGGTGTATTACCAGAAGGAAGGAAATGTGTGTAAGTTGTATTCTACAACAGATGTTACGAAGTATTCCGAATCTGATCTTGCGAATATCAAGTCGACTACATTTGAAGTCTATGATCATGTGGAAGGCAAATGCTATGTGTCTAAGAACACATCTGATATCATGAGCTTTGCCATGAGTGTGTTTAAGCAGATAAAGTAGTAAGCCTGCCAATAGGATTGAATGGAATGTGACTATGGTTGTCGCGATATTTTAAGGATGAGATGATGAGGCGATAACCTGTATTTGTACGCAAGAGAATACCCTGTAGCCTGATGGTGTAGATATCAGAGCTACAGGGCATTGTGTGTGTTTAGTATGTATTGTCAGACAGTATGATCCACTGTTGGATTATTCTATCACAACTCTTGTCCATCCGTGAGTATCAGGTTCGATACCGTACTGGATATTGCGAAGCAGGTTGTATAGTTTTGTGCTGACAGGGCCTGGCTTGCCGTCCTTAGAGAACACAAACGACTTCTTCTCCTCAAGGTCGTCAATCTTAGAGATTGGTGAGATAACGGCAGCAGTACCACAGGCACCAGCTTCCTCAAATGTGGCAAGTTCGTCCTCTGGTATAGGTCGACGCTCAACCTTGAGGCCAAGATCCTCGGCAAGCTGCATGAGGCTCTTGTTGGTGATAGATGGCAGGATGCTTGAAGACTCTGGAGTGACGTATGTGTTGTCTTTGATACCAAAGAAGTTTGCCGCACCACATTCGTCCATATACTTCTTCTCCTTAGCGTCGAGATAGAACTCACATGCGTAACCAAGATCATGAGCCATCTTGTTGGCACGGAGACTTGCAGCATAGTTGCCGCCAACCTTGTATATACCAGTGCCGAGAGGTGCGCTACGGTCAAACTCGCGAATGATAACGTATGGGTTGCATGAGAAACCGCCCTTGAAGTATGGACCTACTGGAGTGACGAATATCATGAAAAGGTATTCGTCTGCTGGATGAACGCCTACCTGTGCGCTTGTACCGATAAGGAGTGGACGGATATATAGTGTTGCTCCTGTCTCGTATGGCGGAATGAAA
>JAZLKQ010000521.1:0-12505 GCA_045597745.1 Bacteroidaceae bacterium
TATACGCTGACCTTGGTATCAACGTGTACTACCTCATCGCAGCTATATATGGATATGTGACATGGACATTCTTCAAGCGCAAGGAGAAGAAGGCATTGCCTATCACTCACACTCCTATCCACATGATATGGCGGCTGTGTATAGTCTTCGTCCTTTCGTTCATCGCCATCGGATATATTCTCAACGAATATACAGACAGCAACGTGCCATGGTGGGACAGCTTTACGACAGCACTCAGCATCATCGGCATGTGGATGCTCGCACGCAAGTGGATCGAGCAGTGGTGGGCATGGATCGTAGTGGACGCCGTATGCTGCGGACTATACATCTACAAGGGCATATACTTCTATTCTGCCCTATACGGCCTCTATACTATAGTCGCTATCTATGGGTATTTCAAATGGAAAAGGATGAGTCAGCTTGAGGCTCAGCCATCATAAACGAAGAAGAAACTAAGCATAAAGCAAATATGTACGACACGAATACTTCTGGGCAATCTCCCGTAAGGAAGGGTGGCTTTGTATTGCTTGCAGATGGTGATTTCCCTGCAACAAGATACACTCTTGACGTGCTTCACAGAGCGGACTATCTGTGCTGTACAGACGGTGCAGGCAAGGCACTGATAGACAGGCTCGGCATCATACCTAACGCCATAGTAGGAGACGGTGACTCATTGCCACAAGACTTTAAGGACAAGTATCGTGACATCATACATATAGTAGACGAGCAGGAATACAACGACCTGACCAAATGTGTGCGACACATCATCGCTACAGCAGGGAATACTGACATAGACCTTCACCTGCTCGGATGCACAGGTCGTCGTGAAGATCATACCATAGGCAACGTGTCATTGCTGGCATTCTATCGCAAGTCTATGGGCATACATCCAGTCATGGTAACAGACTACGGTACTTTCGTGCCGGCAGAGGGAGAGCAGGAGTTTGACTCTTTCGCCGGACAGCAGGTAAGCATCTTCAACCTCACCTCCACCCGTCTCACCTCCGAGGGACTGAAATGGAACGCATATCCATATCAGCAATGGTGGCAAGGCACGCTCAACGAAGCCATAGGCAACCAGTTTGCCATACATGCAGATGGCGAATACATCATCTATCGTACTCACGATGCAAAGTCATGACAGCCTTGCCTTCACGAGTCACTCCCTCTGCCGATACTACGATCTGACTGCAACGAGTAGAGTTATAGAATGTCACGACAGCCTTGCCCGTGGCATCCGTAGTCACATTAGGATTCCAGTAGAGTGTGCGCCTGTAGTCTGCCTCCTCTGACATTAGACTATAGTTGGGCGAGACAAAGCGTTGAGGTGTCTTATACCCTTCGAAATGGGTGAACCTCATGCCCTTTAGTCTACGGTCTACAGCACCTCCATATCGGGAGTACACATAGATGCTGACCATAGGAGTATTGTCAAGCACATATCCCTTGGTTGCCTGGTCGGATATATATACGCTCTTGACTTCATCTATAGATACTGGGAACGTAGTAAGGGCATAGTCATGCTCCCTGTCTTCTGGAGGATCCTTGACAAATCTGGCTGGTGCACTTGTGACAAACATTAGTCTATTGTCAAGAAACCATCGCACAGGCTTATTGTCGTACGAAGGGCCATCGCCATGATAGTTGTAGCTGTTATTGTAATAAGGCGATACACCACTGATGTTGTCATTGCCACGGAGAAGAGCATTCTTACCCTTCAGCCACTGCAGCAACGATGGCATAGGCAATCCTCTATCAGCCAGTGCTTCTTCATCACTACCACATGAGTATCTCATCATCGACTTGTTGGCAGCATACACCTCTCTCTCCCACGAAGCCCTTGACGTACGATAGCGCTTGGCCTTGACATTGACATCCTCTATCATGATTGCCTCTTTGTCTGGTGACACATCGGCTGAGTCTCCTGCATAATCACTAAGAGCAACATTGGGCGCATCAAATGCTACTGGCAGGATCTCAGCCATTGATACAGATCTAAGGTCTGGAGCAAACCACCTGTCTACTCCTATATAGTACCTCACATTGCGATCGTCAATACTTGTACGCATCACCATGTCATACGTGTCGTAGCAGTCAGGCACAACAAAACTGTAATGTCCATCAGCATCTGTCACAATACTTCCTCTGATATTAGGACTTTTAGACTTGCGCAGCAGTAAATCGAGGTCAACATTTGCCACACTATATTTCTTGCGTCGAGGATAGAGTTTGCCATCAAGCAACAGACCTTTCTCCATCGGTTGCTTTAGGGCAAACCCTCCGTCTCTTGACATCAACTCAAAGTCGTAACATCTCCAGCCTTGTACCATCATAAGCAAGTCTGTCGCTCTGCGATGTGTCATATCATCACTCTCCAGATAATAATCAGGATGCGCTATATAGCCTTTCAGATCCGAACCCAGCAACAGCCATGTAGCCACATCCTGACTTGTGCCACCTGTCTGAGCGTCAGCATCACGTACAGCGAGAGAGAAAGTCGTATTGGGTAGTGTGGTAAGTGTCATATCCATACGCTGATATGGAGCAATATACTCATCGTCCAGTTCTGCCTTGATACACCCAACCATGCGATTTGGATATACGAACACCATGCGATTGGCAAGCACCTGTCCTTTGGCATCAAACAGATACAGTTCATTGACACCATCATGCAATGCTCTCTTTGCTATCTTTGTATTCCACCCAGCAGTCAGGTCATCGACCTTAACATCATACAGGCTTATCATCCTGCCATGATAGCCTATATAGAGTCCAAACAACCTGCCCCTCATTGCTGCCGAAGCTCTCACAGCTATGTTTACCACATCTGTATCTATAGCATTCACCTCAAGCACACAGCCCTCAGCCTTTGCTTCAGGCAATGCTACATCCCTATAGTGTCCATCTGCATCACATATTCTCGCTACAGCCTTACGGCCGTCTGGGGTATAATCAAACATGCCTCTACCATCTCTCTCTGTGGCAAAACTGCATACTGTATCGCCTTCACACAATATCATGCCTGTCGCATCTATGCCCATGCCATCAGCACCCGTCACATCGTATGCCACACGACTCCTTATCCCCTGCACAAGACTGCCACCCTCAGGATATAGATGTGCATTGACAGACTTCCACTCCGTGCCATCAGACTCACGACTTGTAGGCAGTGCCTTGCCCTTCCTATCAGTAGTCACTACATGCTTGCTATAGTCTCCGTCGGTAGCAGGTCGCTTAAATATAGGCAATATGCGAGAAAACACACAGTCCTTGCCCCAGTTTGTCATATATCGAGTGTAAGCCCTCACTTCATAAAATCCCCCTTCATACAAATCAGCCAGTGCAAACTCTCCATTAGCCTGTCCGTCCTTAATCTCAAGTTTGCTACTCTTCACCACCTCCCCCTTAGGATCAACCAGCTCCACATATAGCACACGACTCTTATCAGTCCATCCGTCGGCATCAGAAGACACAACGTACGCCTTATACCACATCATCTCGCCTATGAAGTAGCCATTGTTGTCAAGATGCAGATATACATGTTCCTGTGGAAACGACTTGTTGAAAGCCTCCACTCTCTGCGCTAACAGACGAATGCTTCCTTCGTCCATCTGTGCCTTGACCGTTGCACACATCACCATGCACAACACTACCGCAATCGCAAAATTCTTGTTCATAACAATAATAATATTATATTTGTTATTAATTGCAATATACAATATTTCATGTATTACATACTGCATTTCATCACTTTTTATAGGAATCTACCGTCTGACGCAAAACTACAAGTGCTTGTGAACATTAATGTTACGCATACAAACATTACAATTATTCTTTTCTTTTTTTTTGTTATAAATATTAATTATATATTCATCGTTACTTTTCATTATCGTAATTTAGCAGGTTCATCTCCAAGGTCGCAGCACTTTTGTCTCCAAATAGTTTCTTATTAATGCGACTCTTGTGATTTGTAACACTTTGCAAAGACATGTCCATGAGTACCATAATTTCTGATGGTATGAACTTAAGACGAACCAGACTGCAGACTGTAGTCTCCTTGGCAGAAAGGAGATTGTAGTTTGTAAGTATATCTTCATACGACGTTATATTTGTTCGTACAAAGCTGACAAACTCCTCAAGTTCTGCAGTTGTAGCCATCTTTCCCTTTGAGGCTTTAGCATGTAGTCGTTTTGCTATATGACTCTCCATCACCCCATGCTCGATGTCCCATGCGTCAGACCTGTCTATATCTGTCTCGTAGAATAAAAGTTGTTGTCTAATACTTGCAATCTCCCTCTCCTTTTCGTTCTTGTACAGTTGTGCATCTTCTGTCATCTTCTTAAGTTCTTCTTGCAAATCATTGTACTTGTACAACAAGTTAGAATATATCTCGTTTGACTCTAATAGTCTCTTCCTGTCTCTCTCTGTTCGCATACGTGCAACTAATATATATATTATGGCAAGGGTTGCTAATACAAAGAGTATGACAACAAACCATAGTCTATGTATCTTCAGCAAGTCTTTAACCTTTTCGGCATTTGCCATAGCACTTGTATAATCGTACAGAGCCTGATATCTTATAGCGTCTTCAGAAGACTTAACAACGGACAAAGAGTCGTTGATATGACAATACAACAAAGCGTATTGTTCTACCATTGAAGGATCATGCATCTTATTGTACACAGACATCAAGCCTTTGTATGCAATCTCCACGCAGTAGAGGTCATCCTGTACATGCAACAGCTTTTCATAATAATACTTTGCAGAATCGATATCGTCAATCGCCTCATAATACATTGCTTCCAAGCTGTAATACATCTCTTTTCCTTTTATAATATTCCCTTCATCATCAAAGAAATTAGAGAATCGTCTGTATTTGTCTAATCGAGCTCTTGCTTCTTCAACCCGTCCAATCTCCAGCAGGTACATCGCAGTATTACCTATAGCGGCACATGCCATGTCTGTCTTGTCTCTCGCCATGTACATGCTATATGCACTATCACATATCGTCATTGCCGAGTCATAGTGTTCCATCAGTCGATATCCATCAGCCAAATGCTCATAAAAACAAATAGCCGAAATTGTGTCTTTCGCTTTCAATGCCATATCTACAGCTTTTCGTTCTGCTCTCAATTCGTATTGTGGACATCGTATTATGTCATACATAGTTGCTAACTGACCATATATCCTTGACAAAGTCTTAATATCACAATCTGAGTCTATCGTATCTGCATAAGATATCGCAGAGTTATAGCTCTTGATTGCAGACGGCACCTCTCCACGATCACGGTAAGCGCATCCTAACATATAATATGCTTTCATTTTAGCATCACCGTCTCCACTTTGGACATAATACGAGACCATTCTCTTAATATCTTGCAGATTGTCTATAGGTATCTCCGCTTTATTCTTCGCCATTGCATACAACAGCAGGTATCTATTGTAGTCATGCTCAACCAAATCACAATGATTAATGGATTGTAATATGACTAACGTAGAATCGACATTATAATCAAGCATTTGTTCTGCCGTATCTAAATCATCATTATATCTGATGCATGACATCAACAGACCAGTTCCAAGAGTGATTATAATACATATAAGACTTAAATATCCCTTCATAAACATCAAAACTTATGTACAAATGTAGTTTATTCATCTACATATATCTCATTATTAATGGCAAAAATGGGGAAATGTGTATTATGTGTATAATATAATGCCAAAGTTACTGCTAATCATCGCTTAACGTAAACTTCACTCTCCAATACAGCAACCCCTGCATGCCGCTCTGTAAGCGACGTGCAGGGATTGCTGATATGGTGATGGAGAAAGAGTGTTAGCGTGGGGATAGTTGCTTAGGATTGCCATCAGATCCTGTGACTCGCTCTACGCAGCGGGCAAGTCCCTTGGATGTCCACACCCAGTAGCTGCCATGCCTGTATACTGTATGAACAGGCTTGGCTGTGTATGTCATGCCATGAGTGCCGTCCATGAGTGCATGAGTGGCGTGTGTCTCTCCAGCTAATGCAGGTGCAACCATAACACAAAGCATGGCCATGAGAGCGAGTGTCTTGTCGTTAGCCATAATTGCTTTGTTGTTGTAATAGTTAATGGTATATTTACTTATAGCTGAACGCTACTGTGCTACGAACATCGGCAGATGATGCCGCGACGTACGCCTTGAATGTACCTGGTTCTACTACCCACTTGTGAGCAGCCTCGTCAAAGAACTTGAGGTCGTCTACACTGATAGTAAAGCTTACGTTCTTGGTCTCGCCCGGACGAAGTGACACCTTCTTAAAGCCTTTCAACTCCTTGGCTGGACGTATGACTGATGCCTTGTCGTCGCCAATATAGAGCTGGACGATTTCCTTTCCTTCTACCTTACCTGTATTTGTCACAGGCACAGTCACAGTGATCTGACCTGACTCGCCAGAGAGTGTAGATGCTGATGCTGTAGCCTTGCCATAGCGGAATGTGGTGTAACTGAGACCATAACCGAATGGGAAGAGAACTGGCTTGTGCTTGGTATCAAAATAACGATAGCCTACGAGTATATCTTCTGCATAGACCTGTACTTCGTTGCCCTTGCCTGAGTGGTCACGTGAAGAGAAAGAGTCATTGATCTTTGTAGCTCCACGCAACTTGTATGTGTCTGCAAGGAGGTCTGCAGATGAAGGATTCTTGTCATTCTGAAGTGCTGATGGGAGCTTTGTAGGTTCTACGCCTGGATAACCAGTGTTACCATACTGATGAGCAGGATAGTCTGTCAGCTTGTAGGCATAACTGAATACGGTCTTACCGCTTGGACATACATCACCACTGATAATTCCTGCAAGGGCGTGGCCTGCCTCACTACCAAGATACCATGACTGGATGAGTGCAGGTACGCGCTTGATCCATGGCATCTCGACTGCATTACCGCTGACGATAACAGTAATCATCTGAGGGTTGACGTCAAGGAGGTCGCTGATGAGCTTGTCCTGATCGTATGACATCTTGTAGTAACGACGGTCGCCGCCTTCACAGTCCTCAAAGTGATTTTTGTTAAGACCACCAATATATATTACAAGGTCTGCCTCTTTAGCCTTAGCAATGGCATCGTCGTGGAGTGAGTCCTGCAATGTCTGTGGTATGCGGTCTGCACCTCCGTAACGTGATGCTCCTGACTCATATCCCTGTGCATGGATGAACTCTACCTCGCTACCATAGCGCTCCTGAAGACCACGCAATGGGCTGACCTCGTCCTTTGCCTTGAGTTCTGACGAACCACCACCAGGACAGAGAGGACGTGTCGCATTCTCGCCTACGACAAGTATCTTCTTATACTTCTTCGTGTCGAGAGGCAAGAGTTTTGCACCCTTTGACGCATCATTCTTAAGCAGGACGACACCTTCTTCTGCAATCTGACGATTGGCAGCTATATGTTCTGGAGAGTTGAGCGAACCGTATGGCTTCTTGCCATTCATCGCTGTACGGAACAAGAGACGAAGCATACGTGCAGCCTTGTCGTTGACTATGCTGTCAGGCACTTCGCCCTTGCGTGCCATCTCAAGATATGCCTTGCCGAGATAGTAGTCGTCATAGCCGAAGCCATCTGCCTCACTTGTAAGACCATTGGTATACGAACCCATCTCGAGGTCAAGTCCGTTGAATATTGACTGCTTGGTATCATGGGCAGCACCCCAGTCTGTGATGACAACGCCCTTGAATCCCATCTCGCCCTTGAGTATCTCGTTGATGAGATAAGGATTGTGCGTATTGTGTATGTTGCGATACTTATTGTATGATCCCATAATACTCCACGCATCACCTTCCTGCACAGCAGCCTTGAATGGAGGCAGATATATCTCATAGAGGGCACGGTCGCTGACCTTGACATCTACATGACCACGATACTCCTCCTGATCATTGAGTATATAGTGCTTGACGCAACATGCCACGCCATTGCTCTGCAGAGACTGGATATATGGCACGCACATTCGTGAAGCAAGATATGGATCCTCGCCCATGTACTCGAAGTTACGTCCATTGAGAGGTGTGCGGTAGATATTGACACCAGGGCCAAGCAGTACGTCCTTCTCACGGTATCGTGCCTCCTCGCCTACAGACTTGCCATAGAGAGCGGCAAGCTCTGGATTCCATGTGGCAGCGAGACATGTGAGGGCAGGAAATGCTGTTACTGCATCGTTAGTCCAGTTGGAGTGAGCCCAGTCATTCCAGTTGATCTCCATACGCACTCCATGAGGGCCATCGCTCATCCAGAGCTCTGGTATACCGAGACGTGGCACTCCTGGACTTGAGAACTTGCTCTGTGCGTATGACAGGCGGCACTTCTCCTCAAGTGTCATACGTGAGAGAGCGTCCTGCACACGTTCTTCGAGTGGCTTTGACTCGTCCTGATATACAGGTACAGACTGAGCAGATGCTGATAGCATGGCACAAGCGGCTATCGCAGACAAAAGTATTTTCTTCATATTATATTTACACGTATTATAACTATTAAACTCCATAACCATAAATGCTCACGAACTTATTTACTTCTTAAGTTCAAAGTGGCAGACTTGATGCCTTGACTTGTCGCTGTAATGATAGACTCACCTTTGCTACCGTCATTCTGCACGACGAGAAGGCACTTGCCGTAGAATGCCTTGCGCTTATTGTCCTTAAATCGTTCGAGAGATATTGGCGAACCGTTGTCCACACCAGCTATTTTCACACCCTTTGTCGTAGTGAAGTTGATGAGGTTGTCAGCGTTAGGGCAGAGGTTGCCGTCCTTGTCAAGAACTTCCACAGTGATGTAAGAAAGGTCTACGCCATCAGCATCGATAACGTATCGGTCAGCGGTAAGACGTATATGATCTGGCTCGCCAGCAGTCTTGATGACCTGCTCACGTACAGCCTTGCCATTCTTGTACGCTACAGCCTTGACCTCTCCTGGCTGATAAGTGGTACGCCATACGACGTGCAACTGGTCATCAGTCTTCGAGCGTTTGCCCTGACTTACTCCATTGACCAAGAGCTCGACCTCATCGGCATTGTTATAGTAGCACCAGAGGTCAATGTCCTGACCAGGAGCCCAGTTCCAGTGAGGGAAGAGGTGCAGCACATCCTTGTCTGTAAGTTCTGACTGATAGAGGTAGTACACATCCTTAGGGAAACCTGCAAGGTCAACGATACCGAAGTAACTTGAGCGGGCAGGCCATCCGTATGGTGTAGGCTCGCCTATGTAGTCAAATCCTGTCCATATATATTGTCCCGTAATCCAAGGGTTCTTCTTCATTACAAGAAGGTTTTCCTCATGTGTGTTGCTCCATGGGGCATGGCAGTTGTCATAACTTGAACAAGAGTATGACTCGTCGTAGAATGGCTTGTCCCAACGCTCTGGCCATACAAACATCGAGTCGGAAGGCATACGATAATAACCTCGTGTCTGAAGTGCAGACACACTCTCGGTGATGATGAATGGTTTGCCAGGGAAGTTACGCTTGACATCAGGAATGTTCTGGTTGTGATAGTTAAATCCGATGATGTCAAGAGCACCTGACTTGAAGAGGTGATTGCCCGGTGCAGGTTCGTTGCACCCTGCTGTGATAGGGCGTGAATCGTCAAGATTGCGTACAAAGTCAGCAAGCTTCTTTGTAAGCAAAGCATTGACTGTCATCTCACCATCTGCAGATGCTAGCTGGTCGGCAGAATGTCCGAAGTTGAGGATAAGGTTGGCTTCCTCAAGACTCAATGTGTCTGCTTTTGCATCAGACCACTGTTCGAGCACCTCATTGCCTATGCTCCATATACAGATGGAAGGGTGATTGCGGTCACGGACAATGAAGTCATACAGGTCACGCTCATGCCATTCGTTGAAGTAACGCGCATAGTCGTGAGCTGTCTTCTTCTTTCGCCACATGTCAAATGACTCATCCATCACGATAAATCCCATCTCGTCACAGAGGTCAAGAAGTTCGGGTGAAGGCGGATTGTGCGAACAACGTATGCCGTTGATACCCATGCCACGCATTATCTCAAGCTGACGCTGGATAGCACGTCTATTGACTGCGGCACCGAGACATCCGAGGTCATGATGATTGCACACGCCCTGTATCTGCATTGGCTGATCGTTGAGGTAGAATCCATTGTCAGTAAACTTGATACGGCGTATACCAAAAGTTGTCGTATACTTGTACTCTGCCATGAGATTACGCTTCTTGCTGCCAATCGCCAGATCTGTAGCCGCACCTACGCCAAAGTGTCCTGTTGCCATCGATACGAAAGACGTCGCTACAACAGCAGGCGCCTTACCAGCATTGCTCAGTGAAGTCTCAACATGGTATAGATTAGGAGTCGATGTGCTCCACAGCTCAGGATCGCTGACCTTAGCAGTCTGCGTAACAACGGTTGTATCTCCTGGCATTATCTGTACACCCTTTAGGGTACATGTAGCTACCAGACTGCCACCAGCGTTGTATATCTTGCTTATGACAGGTACAGTCGCCTTCTTGGCACTCTCGTTACATATAGTCGTGCGTATAGTAACAGTAGCTTCGTCAGCAGTTGGTTTGCCGTCATCACCTATGGTGATCTTACCTACCTCAGCAGTGACAAAGACGCCGTTGTTGTCCACATGAACAGCGGGTGTCATAGTGATATACGCATTGCGGTAGATACCACAACCTGAGTACCAGCGACTGTTTGGCTGTTCCTTGTTGTCTACTCGGACAGCGATGACATTCTCCTTGCCAAACTTCAGATACTCCGTAATGTCATAGCCAAACGACATATAACCGTACGGACGTGTACCAAGCAGATGCCCGTTAACAAAGACAGACGCATTCATATAGACTCCATCGAAATCTACACGAACGCGCTTACCCTTTACGTCAAGTGCCGGCAACTGGAATGTATTGCGATACCACCCCACCCCACCAGGGAGTGCGCCACCGCCTGTGCCTGAAGGATTGTCCTTGTCAAAGTCTCCCTCTATCGCCCAGTCGTGAGGTATGCTGAGCTCACGCCAACCAGAGTCATCATACTCTGTTGACGAATAGCTCACGTCATCACCAAGCTTGAAACGCCAGCCTTCGGTAAAGAGCCAACGACCGAAGCCATCTTGTGCAGCAGCAATGGCGCAAACCATTGCTACTGCTATAAGTGTTGTCAGTCTTCTCATTTTAATATTATTCATCATTCTGTATGCAGAATGTATAATTCATAAATATTGCCTTACAACTTAACCTTGACCTGCTTGCCAGTATAGTTGACTACTGTACCGTCAGCTTCTGGGTTGTAAGCCTGTGGCTTGTCAGCAGACACCTTGACTACTGTGAACTTACGGTTCTTGAGCATTTCTGGGAATGAACCTGAACGCTGACCTATAGTGAGGGTCTTGGTTGCATCGTCGTAGGTGAACTTGATCTTTGCATAGCGACCTGCCTCATATCCGTAGTTGGTATTCTCATCTTCGTAGAGAGTAAACTCACCGTTAGCACCCTGATATACGTAGAGACGGATATTGTCTGCCTGCTTCTCATCGCTATACTCCATCTTTGGACCAAATGGTATGATAGAGCCAGCACGCACATAGAGAGGTATGTGGTCGTATGGAGCGGCTACATTCTTGCGCTCGCCACCATCAGATACCTTCTCGCCAGAGAAGAAGTCGTACCATACTGTCTCTGCTGGGAAGTAGACGTCACGGCTACGTGCACCGTACTTGTATACAGGGTTGACCATGATGGCAGGACCGAACATGAACTGATAACCGATATTGAGTACATTCTCGTCCTTACCGAAGTCCATCACGAGAGGACGCATGATAGTATAGTCATTGAAGTGTACGTCTGCTGCCAATGAGTAGATGTATGGCATGAGACGATAACGAAGGTCGAGTGATGCCTCTATAGCCTTGTATGCAGGATGAGACTCTGGAGCGATGTTCCATGGCTCACGGTATGGGAACTGACCATGCGCACGATACATAGGTGCGAATGCGCCAAACTGATGCCAACGTACGTTGAGCTCACGCCAGTCCTTAAGGTCTTCGCTCTCTACACCAGTCTTGTCAAACTCGCGCTGAGCTGCCTCGTATCTCTTCTCTACAGAGAATCCACCGATATCCTGACTCCAGAATGGCACACCAGAGATAGAGAAGTTGAGACCTGCTGTGATCTGTGCCTTCATGTCCTCCCAGCGTGTACCGATGTCGCCTGACCAAGTCGCTGTGCTGTAACGCTGCTCTGCTGCAAAGCCGTTGCGAGTGAGGAGGAACACGCGATTGTTGTTTGGTGAGAACTTATCGTTGCCGTAGCCATCCTGATTCCAGTCAGTCTTAGCCTGCAGCGTCTTGCTGTCATCCTTGCTGATACCCTTCTTCTCTATAGCTGTCTCGTATGCACGCTGACCATCATAGATAGCCTCTGCATTGACAATAGAATATGCGTTGAAGTACTCATCTGACGAACCGTATGCAGTAGGTCCACAGAGGAGCTTACGATAAGGAAGGTCT
>JAZLKQ010000522.1:0-5080 GCA_045597745.1 Bacteroidaceae bacterium
CCGATACACTTCTCCGTATTGATGGCTGGTATGCGGAGTATGGTGCGTCCGTCTACCTCTTCACCATCGGCGTTGCGCCATCTGCCGTCCTCACCTTGCTTGATAGACTCGTCCACCTGTATCATTTGTATTGCTCCAGTAGGGCAGTGTCGCTCGCAGTTGCCGCAAGGTTGTCCGTCAGTAAGTGGTATGCAGTTCTTCTTGATCCAGACGGCATGACCTATCTGTATAGCGCTCTTGCCAGCCTCGTTGATAGGGCGGATAGCGCCTGCAGGACATGCGTCGCTGCATCGTGTACACTCAGGTCGGCAATATCCGCGTTCGTACTGCATCTCAGGCTGTAGCATGTTGGACAGGCTTGTGGAAGGGCGAAGCACTCCGTTAGGACATGCTGCGATACATAGCTGACAACCAGTACAGTGCTGTGCGAGATTGCGTGCAGAAAGTGAACCCGGAGGTGTGAGTGGCGTATGACGATTAGGTATCTGCTTGTCTTCGATGACAGCCAGTCCTCCGTCTACAGTCTTGTCCTGAGCTTCGAGTGCTGCTGTCGCCGCTGTGGCAGTAAGGAGGCTGACGAATGTACGGCGTGACATGTCTGCTGGTTTGTCGCCGTCATGAGTGCTGTCCTTAGTCTGTGGAGCGTTGGATGATGTGGACTTCGTTGCAGGAGCGAGGTGAATAGCCTGTTTGCTGCATACGCCTTCGCAGTTGCCACAGACCACACATCTGCTGTAGTCGATGACGGCAGGAGCGCCCTTCTTGATGTCAATGCAGGCAGCCTTACAGTTTTTTGCGCAGATGCCGCACTTGATACACTTGTCTTCTTCAACTCTGATCTTCAGCCATGATAGACGGCTCAGATATCCGAGTACAGTGCCTACGGGGCAGATGGTGTTGCACCACGTACGTCCGTTGCGCCATGCAAGTATGCCTATCACGACGAATGTCACGGCAGATACCACGAGCGAGCTGATGCTCTTGATCCATACGTCAGCTGAGTAGAATGCGTAACTGTCATAATGTTCGGCGGCAGATGCCAGCAGATTGTTGACAAGGAGATATACAGGCTGTAGCATGTTGGCTGCTATTCGTCCGTAAGCGCTGTATGGTGCGATAAGTATTGCGATGGAGTTGAGTCCGAATACCATAAGGGCGATGAACACCACAAGAACGGCAAGTCGAAGCCATGTCTTAGGCTTGGAATATGAGTAGTTGTTGGCAAGCTTAGCCTTCTTGTTCTTGCGGAACATCTTGAGCTTGCCAAGCCATGCAAAGGCGTCCTGCATCACGCCGAGTGGACATATTACGGAGCAATATATGCGTCCCATGATGAGGGTGAGGACTATGAGCCCTACGATTACCGCTACATTGAGTGCGAGCACGGCTGGCAGAAACTGTACCTTTGCCATCCAGCTGAGGTACTCGTGTGCTGTGCCAGTGAAGTCTAGGAATAGTAACGTGATGCCTATCCACATCACGATGGCAAGAATTTGTCGGATCTTCTTTAGCATGTTAGTAAGATATCGTTAATATTAGTTTGGCTACAAATGTAGTCATTTGTCATCAGCTATACAACAAATGTGCGTAAAAAGTCAATTATTTCCTTCTTTAGATAAAAATCGCTTGTTATATCAGCATTTTCTAATCAAAAAGCGTTACCTTTGCAAGGTATTAGCATAACTTTGAATATACGTACACGTATATGCGAGTAGCCAGGGCGTGTGCATACATTAACTATAAAAGTCGAAATAAATAAGGATTATATAGATGAAAAAGTTTTCGGTAATAGCATTTATTGCTACTCTCGTTGCAGTCGTGAGCTGCACTTCCTACAAGAATGTCCCTTACTTGCAGAACAGTAATGAAGTGGACCTCTCCCGTGCAACCCAGCTTTATGACGCAAAGATCATGCCTAAGGACGTGCTCACTATTGTGGTCAACTGTCCTGAAGACCCACAGGCAGCAAGCGTCTTCAACCTGCTTGTTCAGGCGAGAGGAACTGTAAGTTCGACTACAAATACTCTCAGTTCGCAGATGACACTCATGCCGTATGTAGTAGAGAATGACGGAAACATCAACTTCCCAGTGCTTGGCAAACTCCATGTCGTAGGCATGACAAAGCAGCAGCTTGAGGCTGATATCGCCAAGCGACTCACCGGTACATATCTGAGAACCGCTCCTGTGGTCAATGTCACCATGGCAAACTATAAGTACACTGTAATAGGTGAGGTTTCTGCTCCAGGTGTATATACTTCTACCAACGGCAAGGTGAATGTCCTCGAAGCCATAGCAATGGCAAAGGACCTCACTATCTACGGACGCCGTGACAGTATCAAGATCATCAGAGAGGACGCTTCTGGCAAGAAGGAGATAGGCGTTGTCAACCTCAATGATGCTAATATTATCAATTCTCCCTACTATCAGATACAGCAGAATGATGTGATTCTTGTTACTCCTAACAAGACTAAGGCAAAGAACTCTGGTATTGGTCATGAAACTTCGTTGTGGTTTAGCGCAACGAGCATCCTCCTGTCGTTGGCAGGATTCCTGTACAACGTACTCAAATAAAGTACCTGTAGATAAGGTGACAGCAAAGCTACGGATGATGACTTTCATGCCGTGGCCCAATCAATATAATGACTTAGACTATATATTTATATAAGGTGTATGGCAGAAAACAATAATCAAGGTAATTATTATAACTACTCAGCAGCAGAAGAAGAGAAAGGCTTTGACTACAAGCAGCTGTGGATAGTATTGCTCAAGTACAAGTGGTGGTTCCTATTGAGTATCCTATTGTGCGTCGGTGCAGCATTTGTATATCTACGTTATGCTACGACTACATATAGTGTGGCGTCAAAGGTTCTGATCAAGGAGAAGGACCGTGTCCGCACCAACTCATCTATGGCCGCTGCGCTTAGCGAGATGGGCATGAAGAACAGCAGTGACGGATTTGACAATGAGATGGAAGTCCTTGGCACTAAACTTCTCAACAAGAAGGTGGTGCGCGATCTGAAGCTGTATGCCAACTACTTTGAGGTAGGTAAGATCAAGGACGAGGAGATCTATAGCAAGGAGTCACCATATCTCGTTGATATAGAGTGCCGTAATCTTGACTCTCTCCAGTCACCTGTTAGGGTAGACCTTGTGCAGGACGGTAGCAATATCACAGCTACTGTGACTTACATGAATGCAAGCTTGACTAAGGCACTAACGCAATTTCCATCACGTATCAATGCCTCGTTTGGTACTGTTGTCATCGAGCGCAACCCTCTGGTGCTCTCTGCTCAGCTACCACGCAACATGTATATCAAAGTCAATCCACTCGACAGAGTTGCCGGCAAGTACGCTTCAAGTATAGCTGTCGAACCATCTTCCAAGACTACAACTATAGCAGTCATCAAACTTGAGGACAATATCCCACAACGTTCGGCAGACTATCTCACTCACCTTATAGAAGTATACAACAACGAAGCCAACGAGGACAACAATGAGCAGGCAAGACGTACTGCAGACTTCATCGATGAACGTCTTGGTGAGGTAAGCAAGGAACTTAGCTCTACCGAACAAGACCTCGCACAGTTTAAGCGCAATGCAGGTATCGTCGACTACGAGAGCGACGCCAGCCTCTCACTTGCTCAAAACTCCAAGTATGAGGCAGAGGTGGTGACAGTCAGCACACAGCTCAATCTTGTCAACTCATTGTATGACTATGCCAACGACAGTCATAACCGTCTACAGGTTATGCCAACCAATATCGGTCTTACCGACGCTACGTTGACTCAGACTATAAATAAGTATAACGAGGCAGTCCTCGAGCGCAATCGTATACTTCGTACGGCGACTGATGGAAGCCCGTTGGTTGAGTCAGCTACCAGCGAGGCAGAAGGTTACCTGACTGCCATCCGTGCGTCTCTCCAGAGCATGAGACGTCAGCTCGTGATACAGCGCAATAGCCTTCAGGCTCAGCAAAATAAGTTTAGCGGCAAGATATCATCTTCTCCATCTAAGGAACTCGTGTTGGCAGACATCAGCCGTCAGCGTGAGGTGAAGTCAGGACTCTATCTGATGTTGCTGCAGAAGCGTGAGGAGAATGCCATATCGCTTGCTTCCAACGCATTCAAGGCAAAGGTGATCGAAGAACCAATCATCTCTGGGCCAGTATCTCCTAAGAAGACTATCATCCTCCTTGTTGCTCTTGTCATAGGCATTATCCTCCCTTATGTCGTATACTATATAAGGGAGATGTTACGATTCCGTATCTCTAATATCGATGACATTACAAGCCTCACCAACATATCAGTATTAGGAACTATACCATACGTTAAGGCATTGGCTAAGGGCAACCGTGCTGTCGTCGTGCAGGAGAATAGAAGCAGTGTCATGGTCGAGGTGTACCGCACTCTGCGTTCTAACCTCCCATTCGTACTCAAGCCAGGACAGAACGTCATCATGTTTACCTCTACTACGTCAGGCGAAGGAAAGACAACCATCGCGTCCAACCTTGCTGCAAGTATAGCCTTCGTAGGCAAGAAGGTCTTGATCGTTGGTCTTGACATCCGTAAGCCAAGACTTGCTCAACTCTTTGACCTTGACGATACGGAGAAGGGTATGTCAGACTTCCTGTCACGCTCTGCAGATGACTTTGACTATCTTGATTCGTGCATTCAGCATACAGACATCAGTCCTAATCTTGATATACTGCCAGCAGGTACTATACCTCCAAACCCTGCAGAACTTCTTGAGAGAGAAAACCTTGCTGCAGCCATCAAGCACCTCAGGTCTATCTACGACTACGTCATACTTGACACCGCACCTATAGGTCTCGTTGCCGATACACTTACTATTGGCAAGGTTGCAGACCTCACGATGTTTGTAGTTCGTGCCAACTATACTCTCAAGTCAGACATTAACTTCGTCAATGGACTCTCTGTCGATGGTCGACTCAAGAATGTTAATCTTGTGCTCAACGGTGTTGTGCTGTCTAAGAATAGTTATAATGGTAGTCGCTATGGTAAATATGGTTATGGCCATAAGAACAGCACTTACGGTTATAGTGGCTATGGTTATGGCTATG
>JAZLKQ010000523.1:0-4342 GCA_045597745.1 Bacteroidaceae bacterium
CGTTGTTCATAAGATATATTTTTTGGTAACTTGACTATTGATATAAATCATACGGTCGTCTAAAGCTAATCATACGGTCGTCTAAAGCTTAAGATACGTATGTTCAGGCTCAATCATACGTATGTATACAAACACTATTGAGGATATACCGTTTCATGACCATCTGACACTACTCAAACATATATCTCTAAAAACAAGTATGAGCATGGTCTTTGTGATAAGACACATGCTCATTCGGAATAAATATATAATTTGGTTAAAGTTTGGTATAAGTTATATAGGTCAAATACATGTCAGCACATAAGTCATACAAAAAACGTATGCATCTCGCTGATCATTTTCTGATTACAAAGATAGATAGACTATGGTAACGTAAAGAATTATTTATTTGTTATTTCATAATACTACGTACATTTACGTATGAAAACAGCACTTATACGTACCATATTTTGCCATGATATAAGCCTATTATACACATTCTCTTGCATATCATATCAAAACATTTTACATCAAGAAACTGTAGATTATGATACATGACTGTAGATTATGATACATGGCAAGCAATATTTACCTTTAAAACCTCTAAATCAAGCCCAATGACACGATTCATTGTCATACAGTTACAAAAAATGCATTATATATTAATTCTTCGACCACTAATCTCTCGAATCTAACGAATGTGGATGTATTAGCATCAGAGAACAAAGATTCGTGTCATTCATATGATTCGTGTTCGTTATTATTTACCACTAATCTCTCGAATCTAACGAATGAGGATGTATTGACTTCGTCGTGCTAAAGATTCGTGTCATTCGTGTGATTAGTGTTCGTTATTATTTACCACTAATCTCTCGAATCTAACGAATGTGGGTGTATTGACTTCGTCGAGTAAAAGGTTCGTGTGATTCGTGCTATTAGTGTTCGTTTATATAAAATATTTGTGTTCACTCACTTAATATTAAGAAGTACTTACTCTTAACTGCCTCCCATTTATTCTTATTATAGCAAATAGCAATGAATGCTCCTTGGAAGGTGATTTCAAATTGAAGTTAATTGTCAAACTCATATCTATAATTATTACCAGTAGTAAATGAACAACATTTTTGCATGAATAGGTGTTAAAAGGTGTCATTTTTAGGTGTTACAGGAGTTACTATTTCCTCAATCCTACCTAAAGATTAAGACCATAACTCAGACACAAAACATCTGAATTATGGTCTTAACCTATTGGTAATCTAATAAATATGGTTTGCTTATATTGCCAACTTGGTTATCTCCAATGTTGGTCAACTTGGTGAGCAAATCAGCATATTTTTACTCCCACTCGATAGTTGCAGGTGGTTTTGAAGATACGTCATAGCAAACGCGATTAACTCCCTTGACATTGTTGATGATGTCATTGCTTACCTTTGCAAGAAATTCGTAAGGAAGTTTTGCCCAGTCTGCAGTCATTGCGTCTGCTGATGTTACTGCACGAAGAGCAACAGGATTCTCGTATGTACGTTCATCTCCCATAACTCCTACGCTCTTAACGTCGGAGAGAAGGATTGCTCCTGCCTGCCATATCTGATCGTAGAGCGAAACCTCTATCTCACCATCCTTCATGTCTGCAGGTACACCAGCAGCAAGAACCTTGCGTGCTTCTTCACCACTCAACTTTATCTTCCACTCACGTAGACCACGGATAAAGATGTCGTCAGCATCCTGAAGGACACGCACCTTCTCCGGTGTTATGTCTCCAAGTATACGTACTGCAAGACCTGGGCCAGGGAATGGATGACGGGTGATGAGATGCTCTGGCATTCCCATACTGCGACCTACACGACGTACCTCATCCTTGAAGAGCCACTTGAGTGGTTCGCAAAGCTTCAGTCCCATCTTCTCTGGCAGACCACCTACATTGTGATGTGACTTGATGACCTTACCAGTGATGTTAAGGCTCTCGATACGGTCCGGATATATTGTACCCTGTGCAAGCCACTTAGCACCTTCTATCTTCTTAGCCTCAGCCTCAAAGACATCGATAAATCCTGCACCGATAATCTTACGCTTGCGCTCTGGCTCATGAACTCCTGCAAGTTCGGAATAGAACTTCTCTGATGCATCTACGCCTATCACGTTGAGTCCGAGACATTCATAGTCACGGAGAACGTCCGTAAACTCATTCTTGCGAAGGAGACCATTATTGACGAAGATACATGTTAGGTTGCTGCCGATAGCCTTATTGAGCAAAACTGCAGCTACAGATGAGTCGACACCTCCCGATAGTCCAAGTATCACCTTATCGTCTCCTACCTGCTGGCGAAGTTCATTGACTGTAGTCTCAACAAATGAGTCTGGACTCCAGTCCTGCTTACCACCACAGATGTCGACTACGAAGTTCTTGAGAAGCAATGTACCCTGTATAGAGTGGAACACCTCTGGATGGAACTGCACGCCCCAGAGAGTATTGTCCTTTGCCTGATAAGCTGCATTGGCTACGGTACTTGTAGAGGCGATGTTACGAAATTCTTCTGGTAACTGAGTGATAGTATCACCATGGCTCATCCATACCTGGCTGTCTGGTTCGAATCCCTTGAAGAGAGGATTGTCCACCTCAAACTTCTGGAGATTTGCACGTCCATACTCACGAGTACCCTCTGGCTCTACCTTACCACCATAGTTGTGCGCCATAAGCTGAGCACCATAACAGATACCAAGTATAGGATATTTGCCTCTTATATCAGACAAGTCAAGATGGAATGACTCCTTTCCATATACGCTGAATGGAGATCCGCTGAGTATCACACCTATTACAGATGGATCATCGTACGGGAACTTGTTGTAAGGCATGATTTCACAAAACGTATTCAACTCACGTACACGACGGCCTATGAGCTGGGTAGTCTGTGAACCAAAATCTAAGATAATGATTTTTTGCTGCATAAATGTCTTTATGTCTTGTTTACAAATATATTCACATGCAAAGATAACACACTTTTTTATATATTCGCTAATATCAATTCAATAATCGTACATAACACCTTAATTATACTATAAATATCATACATTTCTTGTCAAATGTAAGAATAATAACTACCTTTGCCATGATATAAGAACAACATAAACTAACAAACAACAATCACTACATGGTAAACTACATAAAGATAAACCCTGCGGACAACGTAGCGGTAGCTATTCAGGAGATAAAGGCTGGAGAGACTGTAACAATCGACGGCAAAGACATCATAATAAACAACGATGTACCTGCAGGGCACAAATTCCTGCTTTGTGACCTGAAGCAGGGCGACGATGTCATCAAATATGGTTATCCTATTGGTCATCTTAGAGAAGACCATAAGCAGGGCGACTTTGTGTGTGATCAGCACATCAAGACCAATCTATCCGGTGTGCTTGAATACCAATACAATCCTGTAGACAAATCAGAACTGAGCAACCCAGAATACGAGAAATGGTTTGCGTCTCTCAACGGTATGACATTCAAAGGATACCGTCGTAAAAATGGAGAGGTAGGCATACGCAATGAGGTATGGATCATACCTACAGTAGGATGCGTCAATGGAGTAGTAAATCAGTTGGCTGAGCAGCTACGCAAGGAGGTTGAAGCAGACGACAGTCTCCCTACCCTACGTATCGTGGCATATCCGCACAACTATGGTTGCTCTCAGCTAAGCGAAGATCATGAGAATACTCGCAAAGTACTGCGTGACATGGTGTTGCATCCAAATGCAGGTGCTGTACTTATAGTAGGACTTGGCTGCGAGAACAATCAGCCAGAACTGTTTGAAGCCATGCTCGGAGATTACGACAAAGAGCGCATCAAGATGATGGTAACACAGAAGGTGGTCGGCGATGAAGTGGAAGAAGGCATGAAGATACTTCGTCAGCTTTATGCAATAGCCGCTAAGGACGAACGTATAGACATTCCTCTATCAGAGCTATGTGTTGGTCTCAAGTGTGGCGGTTCTGATGGATTCTCAGGCATCACAGCCAATCCTCTTCTTGGAGTATTTAGCGACTACATAGTAAGCCAAGGCGGTACAACAGTATTGACTGAAGTACCGGAGATGTTTGGTGCTGAGACGATACTCATGAACAGATGCGAAACTACAGCATTGTATGATAAGACGGTTTCGCTCGTAAATGACTTCAAGAACTATTTCCTCTCTCACGGAGAACCTGTAGGTGAGAATCCTTCTCCAGGCAATAAGGCTGGCGGTATATCTACGCTCGAGGAGAAAGCACTTGGATGTACACAGAAGTGCGGAAAGAGTGCTGTAAAGGGCGTTCTGCAATATGGTGAGCGACTTGACACCAAGGGACTCAACCTCCTCTCTGCTCC
>JAZLKQ010000524.1:0-1925 GCA_045597745.1 Bacteroidaceae bacterium
CACAACAATCCTTGGGTAATCATCGGCGAGACAGTTGCAGGACGTGGAAATGATGCATGGGAGCTCTTCCGCAAGATCAGTCCAATGTACATAAAGGATCAGGCACTGCATAAGGTAGAGCCATACGTCAACTGCCAGATGGTTGCCGGAAAGGATGCTGCCAAGCCAGGTGAAGGCAAGAACTCTTGGCTCACAGGTACAGCAGCGTGGATGTGGTACACAGTCAGCCAGTATCTGCTCGGTGTCAAGCCTACATACGACGGTATCGAGATAGATCCATGTATCCCATCTGACATGAAGGAATACAACGTGAAGCGCATACTTAGAGGTGCTGAGTTTGATATCACAATCCAGAATCCAAATGGCGTACAGAAAGGTGTCAAGCAGATCACTGTAGACGGACAGCCTATCGAAGGTAATATTGTCAAGCACTCTGCTGGCAAGCACATTGTAAACGTAGTACTTGGATAATCACATGAAAGCAAACTCTATCATCATCACAGCTGTTGCCATACTCCTTGGAGTTGGCACAGCTTTCGCCCAAAAGTCTACTCCTGCACAAAGGCTGCTTCAGCGTCTGCAGAAGCTTCAGAAGATGGGTTATATGTACGGTCATCAGGACGACCCGTTCTATGGCATATCATGGGAATGGGACGAGAACCGATCTGACACTAAAGAGTTGACTGGCGACTATCCTGGCGTCATGGGATTTGATCTCGGAGGTATCGAGATTGGTGACGAAAAGAACCTTGACAGCGTACCGTTTGCTCGTATGCGCAAGGAGATTGTCAACCATCACAACAGAGGAGGTGTCATCACCATATCATGGCACCCTCGCAATCCCGTACTCGGCACTACGGCATGGATCCAGACTGATACCGTCGGTTACAATGCGACTGCTGACTACCTGAGACGCATAGGCAGGACTGACATCCTGTCAAAGGTCGACAATCCTAAGCATACGGTCAAGAATATACTCCCTGGAGGTAGCCATAATGCCAAATACATGCTTTGGCTCGAACGTGTCGCAACGTTCCTGAGCTCTCTCAAAGATGACAAGGGACAGCCTATCCCATTCATCTTCCGACCTTATCATGAGAACAACGGCTCATGGTTCTGGTGGGGACAAAACCTCTGTTCTGATAACGAATATCATGCTTTGTGGAATATGACTCAGGACTATATCAACGCTCAGTTGCCAACCAACATCCTGTGGAGTTTCTCCCCTAACCTGCAAGGCTACTGGACCGAAGACGCATGGATGAAGCGCTATCCTGGTGACGACCGTGTAGACATCATCGGCGAAGACGCATATCAATGGGGTACTGAAGAGGCATTCAAGATGCAGTTGACTGCAGACATGGAACTTGTGTCTACTATCGCAAAGAAGCATGGCAAGCTCCTTGCTCTAACTGAATGTGGCTACCAGAACTCTCCTGACCCAACATGGTGGACAAGGGTGCTCAAACCAATAATGGACAAATATCCTATCAGTTACTTCCTGCCATGGCGCAACTACAAGAAGGAACATTTCGGCGCAGCCAAAGAACTTAAGACTGCCGACGACTTCAAGCAGCTATACAACGCAAAGAATACTTTGTTCCTCAACGACATAAAGAAAGTCAAATAACAAGCAAATGCAAAAGCATTTAACACATATTCTTATATATACATACAAACTATAGACAAGGCAATGACAAAAGAATATAAAGATAAGATAGATGCCCTTCGCGCTCATCACGAAGATCTTCTCACACGTCCTAACGTCAAGAAGGAATGGGGCAACGGAATATACGACCGATACGAAAACCCTATTTTGACAGCAGAACATACTCCGCTCGAATGGCGTTATGACTTCAATGAGCAAGACAATCCATACCTCATGCAGCGTATCTTGATGAACGCTGCTCTCAACAGCGGTGCCA
>JAZLKQ010000525.1:0-2465 GCA_045597745.1 Bacteroidaceae bacterium
TGATGAACAATCAGATGCCAAAGGGTATAACTATCGCCCAGTTGGATGCATACGCAACTTACATACATACTTATTATGAAGAGACTGAGTATGACATACGATTCAAGCAACTCAGCAATACCACTTGGCGCATCACTTTGGGCAAGAGCAACAATGCTGCAAATTACGAAAACAGAGCCATGTCGTACTGCATATACCGCATCAATCTCGTAGGTGGCCGCGTTGCAAGCTACACACTGCTCCAGTAGCCTCATCAAGCTAAGCATGTCGTTTTATATTTACTATTAAAGAATACAGATATATTTATAAACACAAAACAAAGACAACAATGAAATCACTATTCATTCGTATCGCTATCATTACAGCAGTAGCATTTGCCATGCCTGCACAGTCTGACGCTCAAATCCTTGACATACTCAAGGGAGCAGCCTCTGCCGTCACTGGCGGCAAGGTCAATGGAGACGAAGCTGTCAGCACCATCACTAACGTCGTGGGCAATATACTCGGCAACAGCAAAGTCAATGAGTCATCACTCGAGGGTACATGGATATACAATGAACCATGCGTTGTGTTTGAGTCAGACGACGTGCTTAGCAAGATAGGTGGAGGCGTAGCACAGACTAAGATAGAGAGCAAGTTTGACAAGGCACTCTCCAAGATTGGCATATCCAAGGGCAAGGTCATCTACAAGTTCAATGCAGACAAGACCATGCAGGTGACTGTAGGCAAGAAAACGTTTGACGGCACCTACTCAGTCAATGGCAATGACCTGACCATGGTCATCAACAACCGTACCATCAACGCCAACGTCAAGCTCTCGCTCGGCACCCTCCAGATATCCATGAAGGCAGACAAGCTTCTCACCTTTGCTCAGACTGTCAGCACCAAACTCTCCTCCGTGGCATCATCAGCAGGCACCATCGCCGCTGTGCTCGGAGCATACAAGGGCATGTACATCGGCATGAAGTTCACGAAATAACTCCCACCTTCAATGCATAATGACTTGAGCATCCATTTGAGGCCATCTAAATTCGTTTTATATTAAAATGTCCTTGATGGACTGAGACGGAGGTTGGATATAATGCATAATTAATTTCTGATTAATTTCTTTCTGTGGAAATTAAAAGACAGAAATAGAAGGCAACTATATAACTTAGATTATACCGTTGCCTTCTATTATGCATTATGCATTAACCATTATGCATTAATCATTGCGCATTTCCCCAAAGTACCCAGTATCAGCAAGCTTCATGAGATACTGCCCATACTGATTCTTAATCATAGGCTGAGCAAGCTCACGCAACTTATCCTCATCTATCCACCCCTGATGATAGGCGATACCCTCCAGACAAGCTATCTTCAGGCCTGTGCGCTTCTCCAGCACCTCGATAAATGTGCTCGCCTCTGACAATGAGTCATGCGTACCCGTATCCAGCCATGCAAATCCACGTCCCAGCAACTGCACCTTGAGGCTGTGCTCAGCGAGAAACTCCTGATTGACGGTAGTTATCTCAAGCTCTCCACGTGGAGAAGGCTTGATACCCTTTGCCACCTGCACCACCTTGTTAGGATAGAAGTACAGACCAACCACAGCATAGTTGCTCTTAGGCTTAGCTGGCTTCTCCTCTATGCTCAGGCAGTTGCCCTCCTTGTCAAACTCCGCCACGCCATAGCGCTCAGGATCATTGACCCAATATCCGAAGACAGTAGCATTGCCATTGGCGGCATTCTCTACAGACTCGCGCAGCATACCCGTAAATCCTCTGCCGTGGAATATATTGTCACCCAGCACCAGACATACGTCATCATCACCGACAAACTCCTCGCCAATGATAAAAGCCTGTGCCAGTCCGTCAGGAGAAGGCTGCTCAGCATACTCGAACCTCACCCCGTAGTCACTGCCGTCACCAAGCAGACGCCTGAACGCCGGTAGATCATTAGGAGTCGAAATGATAAGTATCTCCCTGATGCCAGCCAGCATCAGCACCGAGATAGGGTAATACACCATCGGTTTGTCGTAAATAGGTATGAGCTGCTTGCTCACCCCCTTCGTTATCGGGTAGAGGCGAGTGCCGCTACCACCAGCAAGTACAATTCCTTTCATAGAGTCCAAATCGTATTAGTCGTATAACATATAAACGCACGCCCCCCGATATTATTGTGTACGACAGATAAACTATTTTTATATCGTAAGTAACCGCTCAGAAAGAATTATATAATTATCCCGAACCTTTAGCTCGACGAAGCCAACCTTGATTATAAAAATAATAGTAATGATATACTTTTTGGCACACCTCATAGTCCAAGCGTCCGGATGGCACTACATTCGGAAACAAGTCCGAAGGGGGTATTACATACTTTGTGTGCATATAGCTAAGTTGTCTTTAAGTCACTAATACCCCTGCGGCTTTCAGCCACCTCCCCTACTTTAGGGGAGGAGTATGCTGATGGCATAGCCAATAGAT
>JAZLKQ010000526.1:0-5622 GCA_045597745.1 Bacteroidaceae bacterium
TTACTGTTACTGATGCACCGTTAGCCATGCAGAGTGCAAGTTCGCCTTCCTGTGCTGCCTCAGGTACAGTGACTGTGTATGACGTAGCTGTGCCTTTGCCTGCCACAACGTCAGTGACGTTAGGGAATACGACGCCTGAGATGACATCCATGTCCTTACCGAGGATGACAAGTTCTGCACCATTCTTCACTGATTGAGGAACTTGGATTTCTGTTGGCTTTACAGTCTCGATAGTGCCTACAGGTATCTCTATTCCTGAGAGGCATACGAGGTTGATAGGGCCATCAGGTGCTTCTGCTGGGAGATTGGTAGTGATAGTCTTGCCATCTTCGCTTATTTCGATAGCTTCAGAGTATACGATGTAGTCGCCTTCACCGTACTGTATAGCCTTGACAAGCTTGAAGTCCTTACCTGTGACGGTAATTGTCTCGTTCATCTTAGCTATGACCTTGCCCTGAGGTTTGGCTTCGCCTCTTGGAGATGCAAACTTCTCGATTGTAGGTGTACCTACGATGAGTGCGGTCTCAGAAGTGATGATGTTGTATGATACTCCATTCTCGATTTCTGGATCTGTGATGTCGAGGTCGTAGAGGCTAATCTTGCCTGTACGAGCAGCTTCTGGCACGACGACCTTAATCTCGTAGCGTGAGCGTGCTTCACCTTCTTCGAGGATGAAGTCCTTCTCTGATACGATGACGTTGTCGGCAAATCCTACTGCATGTATGAGGTTGAGGTAGTCTCCCTTGATGGTGATAATGTCTCCTGGCATTACGGATTCTGGTGTGAATGCCTCGAACTCGATAGGTTCTTTGTATGCTACTGGGGTGACAGTCTTGATCTGCTGATCAGTCTTTGTGATGAGAGTGATGATGCCTTCCTGAGGTCCGTCCTTTGGTACTGTGACACGGATTTCGCTTGGCACGCCAGCCTTTACAACCTCGATATTAGTGATAGGGTCGCATCCAGGGATGATAACCTGTGCTACCTGGTCGAGATTGCTACCGATGAAGCGAAGTGTACCGCCACGCATTACAGGGCTTGGACCAAATACATTGAGCTTGACTCCACCGCCATACTGGTTGGTGCTGAGGTCGTCTTCGCTACATGATGATACGGATAGTCCTACTATTGCCATAATCAGCATGAGGACTCCAGTACCTGTGCGCCAGGTAGAGCGCACGAGGTCTGTCATCATATTATATATATTGTTCTTTTTCATGTTGTTTTGTTCTTAATTAACCGATTAGTTATTGACAACTTACTTATTAGGCACAAGACGTATGTTGTCTATCTTGATGATAGGTGTACAGTCCTTGCCTACAACACCTCCTGATGTGACGAAGAGTTCGAGTCCACCAAAGAACTTCTTGTCTAATGGCACAGTAGCCTTGCTTCCATCCCAATAATATATGAATGATGAAGAGATAGGCAGAGATACAGTTACCCACTTGTCATCAGTATGGTACTCGCCAGTATCTGTCCATGGACGATAGAGAGCTCGTGCTATCTTGTTGTTGTCGTCATGGAAGTAAGTATTGTTCGCACCCTTAGTAGGCTGACCAAATACGTCGACACTTAGTTCTTCGCTACCGTTGGTCACGAGTGATGTAGGTGCGAAGATGACCTGCATGGCACATGCTGACCAAGGCTTGTCTTTTGGAATGAGCATCTCAAACTTGAGTGTCATGTTCTGGTAGTCACTGATGTCTATACGGTCGCTGATACGGTCGTATGGGGCATCGTATGTCTGTGGGTCAGCATAGTTGCCAGGCCAGTATTCGAAGTGGAAATGGTCATCGTCCCATGTGTCGCCCTTGGAAGCGAGTTTGGCTGTACCATTACCGAGCTGCATGTAGTTGCCATCGAGAGCATCATCGCCTGTTGTGATAGTCTGCGCATGCCATCCGTGATTGTATATGTCTTCGGCACCATTGAAGTCGAAGAGCATATTGCGAGTGTCATGGTATACAAATGGTGACTTGGAAGTTCCATATATTGAAGTAACCATGACTTTGCCCTCTACTGCACCCTCTGGTACGTCGAATGATACTGATGAGTAGTCTTCGGCAATCTTGAGGTTGCTTGCCAACAATGGTTCGCCTTCTGCATCCTCAAACTCGATAGTGAGTGGAGCGCTTGGGTCGTTGATGAAGTAATTGCCATAGAGTGTAGCTTTCTCGCCTGGTTTAGCCCATTCGTTTGACATGGATATAATGTCTGGTGCAGGTATTACGATGGTGAAGTCGTATGTTACTGTGTCTTTGGCTGCAGTGACCATATATATCTTGTCGCTGACATTCTTAGGTACATTCTTAGGTATAGCAACGATGAGTGTATTGTCAGTGATGTAGCTTGTGTTGAGTATAGCCTTCTGGTCGTTGAAGAATATCTCAGTGATGCTACGCAGGTTGTTTCCCACAAGACAGATGGTAGACTGTGGTGACGCACTGGTCACGAGTTGTCCATTGGTGTATACGGTCTCCTCGTTGTCTGTCTGTCCCTTCACCTCTGATGAGAGACAGCGAATGTAGTCTACTGATGGCCTTCCGCCTGCAACCTCATACTTGTCTGGCTGATCTGCACAACCAACCATGATGAGACCAGCAGTGGCTATTGCCATCGTGACGGCATTCTTTGTATATTTGTTGATGATATTCATAATATCTGATGTCTATAAATGATGTGTAATGTGATTAATATGGATACAACTTGCGAACGTCTACATGGATGCCATCGTATGAGGATCCCATGTAAGGGTTGGTGTTGACGTCCTCTGTAGGGAATGGCAACAGCAGATAACGCTTGCCTGTCTTGGAGTCGATCTTTGTGAGGGCGATCGGGTTGGTCTCCTTAGGCTTTGGATTGTACATCTGCTTGGTTGCGTCTGTCACCCACTGACCTGTCTGCTGATAGGTCTTGTAAGTATCACCGAGGTTGTAGTATACGTCACGCTTCTGATTGCGGAGCTCTTCGATACAGAAGTCTGGATCGTAGTATGATACACGCACGTAGTCGTACCAGCGGTCACCTTCGAGAGCAAACTCAAGGCGGCGTTCATTCCATATATCATCCCATGTGATGACAGATGGGCGAGTGGCAGTTGGTACGGCGCGCTTGTGTACCTCATAGAAAGCGTCTATGGCATCATCGTCATCTGTGGAAGAACCGCGACCGCCACATTTTGCTTCCGCATATACGAGGTATACGTCAGAGAGACGGAGCAGGTGTGTGGCGAGTGAATTGTACATGTATGCTGCTGAGTGTCCTGCACCTTGCTTGTGGTCAAAGGCATCGCCGTAGAGGTGCTTTACACAGTTGGCGCCAGTGCTTGAGTTGAGAGTTCCAGGTGCACTTGTGTTGTAGTTTTTGTCAAACAAGAACTTCATGTAGTCAAATCCACCTTCCTTGTCCTGCCAGAAGTAGCTGTACTTGAAGCCTGGGAGCATCATGGTAGCCTTGAGGCGGGAGTCAACATGATTGATCCATGCGTCAGGCTGCTGTTCGCACAGCTGTACACCGAATGCCTGCTGAAGGTCAACACTTGGACTTACCCAGTCGCCCCAGCAGTCTCCAAACTCGCTGAAGCCCTTCATGCCGAGGTCGCACTGTAGAGAGTTCTGAGCTGTCCATACATTACCGTTTGCTGTCCATCTCAGTGCTATAAGGCTCTCCTGTGACTTGTTGTTGGCAAGCAGGAAGACATCCTTGTATTCAGGGAGAAGACGGCGAGTGGTTAACTTTGGATCTAACAGAGGCTTTGCATATTTTACGGCTTGATCCAGATATTCCTGATTGATGCTTCCATTGACACCAGCACGGGTGAGATATACTTTTGCCAAGAGTCCGCTGGCGCAAAGCTTGTCGATACGTCCTGCCTCAGCCTTGTCTTCTTCAGGAAGTAGTTTTATTGCTTCCTCAAGTGTCATGATGATGTACTCGTATACGTCATCTTTGTCTACCTTCTGTATAGAAGTGTAGCTACCGCTTTCGAGTGCATCGGCGTTGTTATGTACGATAGGAATGTCGCCGAAGATACGAACAAGATAGAAGTAAGCCATCGCCTTCCATGTGAGACATTCACCCTTGCAGTACTGGGCCGTCTCGGTGTTAGCTACAGGACTACTGCAGATGTTGTTGTATACTGTGTTGGCATGTCCGACCTCTGCCCATAGAGAGTATGCGGCATTAGTAAGATCCTTGTCTGAACCGTTGACAGTAAAGTTGACGAATGGACTGTTGCCTTCGTACAAGTTGCCGGCAAGTTCTTCACCTACCTTGAAGTAACCTCTCTGGAAGTCGTACCATGGAGAGTTGTATAGATAATATACCGCAGACTCGCACTGATCTTCTGTCTGATAGTAATTATCCTTGTTGTAGCTGTCTATAGCTGGTTTGTCAAGGTAGTCTTCGCATGAAGACATGCCAAGACATACGAGCGATGCCACAGCCAAGTATTTTATATTTGATAATTTCATATAGCTTAATTGTTGATATAAAGTTTAATTCTTCTTCATTTCAACGTCAACGTGACGTTAACATTTTACTTTTGCTCTTGCTTAATTCTCCTTGTTTATATATTAGAAGCTTATGTTAAGACCGAGCGAATAAGTTGTTGGTGAAGGATAACGTCCGTTGTCAAGACCAAATACATTGTTGCTCGCTGTGCTTGCACCAATCTCAGGGTCATAGCCGCTATATCCTGTTATAGTGAAGAGATTCTGAATGTTTGCATAGATGCGGAGGTTGTCGATGCCCCACTTCTTTGTCATTGATGATGGGAATGTATATCCGAATGCAATATTCTTGACACGTAGATACGAACCATCCTCAATGTAGCGGTCGCTAAATCTGTCATTGTCGTTAGGGTCGCTGATAGTTGCACGAGGATAATTGCCACTTCCGCCAGATATGCGAGTGTTGGTGATGTCGTCATACCAGTGCCATATCAGTCCGCCGTCGCCACGGTCTATACCATTAGAGTAGTCCTTGTTAGGGTCGATAGGGGCGAGTGTGGTACGTTTGCCGACTTCGTTCAGCTGGTTTGTCCATGATGAATTCATGTGTGTAAGCTTCATCTTCATGTAGTTGGCAACCTTATTGCCGACGCTTCCGTTGACGAATATAGAGAGGTCAAAGTTCTTGTATGTAAATGTGTTAGTCCAGCCAAATGTAAACTTAGGCAGTGGGCTACCGATATTAGTACGGTCAAGTTCGTTGATGATACCGTCACCATTGAGGTCCTTGTACTTGAGGTCACCAATCCATACAGTTGTGCTGCGGTCGTATACGCCATTGGTTGGATAACTGTTAGAAGGCTTAGCTGATGTCTCTATGTCTTCGAGGCTTGTGTATACTCCATCAGTTACATAACCATAGAAGTTGTAGAGGCTCTCACCCTCATGAGTAAGGCTGACAAGGTCATTCCACTGTCCGTATCCTTCGAGTGGACGTGAGTTGCCTGAGCCATCGTTGAGGCTGACAAGTTTGTTCTTGTTGAATGATATCTGGAAATCAGAGTCCCAAGTGAACTTACCTACGATAGGGTGGGTATTGAGGGTGATTTCAAGACCTGTGTTACGAATGTGTCCATAGTTGCCGTAAGGTGCAGCGAGCGCTGATGAT
>JAZLKQ010000527.1:0-2858 GCA_045597745.1 Bacteroidaceae bacterium
ACTTTAAGGATAATGTCGGCGTCAGTCCTACAGACTACCGCAATGGCATAGAGAAGATGAAGTAGCCCCCTAGCCCCCCTGAGGGGGAAGCTTGTGAAAGTTGAACAAAACAATGCAACAATGATAATAGAGATAGATGACGTCCTGGTGTCCATGGACATACTGACAGAATGTTTTTGCTGCGACCTTACGAAGTGTAAGGGTGAATGCTGTATTGAGGGAGATGCTGGAGCTCCCGTAACCATCGATGAATTGGGCGAAATTGAACAGTATCTTGATGATGTATGGCCAGAACTTTCTGCTTCCGCACAGGCGGTGATAGATGCTCAGGGCGTGGCATACAATGACGAGGATGGAGACCTCGTGACCTCTATCGTAAGCGGCAAGGACTGCGTCTTCACTTGCTATGATGATATTAAAATCGGCGATGAAACCGTCAAAAACTGTTGTCTCTGTACCTACGAGCGCCTATATCGTCAGGGTAAGATAAAATGGTGCAAGCCTATCAGCTGCGCGCTGTATCCTATCAGGGAGAAGGTACTGCGCAATGGCATGTCAGCCTTGACCTACAACCGCTGGGATGTCTGCAAGGACGCTGTGGCAAAAGGAAAAGAACTCAGATTACCCGTATATCAGTTCCTGAAGGAACCCCTCATCCGCCGTTTCGGTGAGGAGTGGTACGAGAAACTTTGCATTGCTGCGAAAGAGATAGCGCAACAGGAATAGACGAGCATAATGCACTAAAATTGCACATTATTAACATGAAAGGGGGAAAAATTATCTTTTTTCACCCCTTTTTGCATTAATATTTGCAGATACAGTGATTTTTTCTTATCTTTGCACAAGGATTACAGAAATCATTCATAACTTAGGTAATATATTCAGAACATTTTAACATAATCAATAATCATTAAAAACAATTGACAAACTATGAAGAAATTCTTTACTCTTGCTATTATTGCACTCTTCACATGTTTGAACATGATGGCCCAGGATTTCAGCCTCGGCGCACCAAAGTTCAATCTGTCAGAGAACTGCAAGGTTAAACCTTCTACCTTCGGTGCAGTAACCATGACACTCCCTGAGATGCAGAATTGCCCAGAGGGTGCAATGATTGATGCCGTTGGCGTTATCGTACCAAAGAATCTTGAGACCTATACAGAGGAAGACTCTATTTGGGTCGAATTCATCGGTGGTGTGGACGAAGAACTCCAGTCACTCGTAGAGCTTGCTCCAAGCACTTCATACGAGTTCCGACTCTACTCTGTAATGATCAATGACGGTGAGGTTTATTCTTACGACAACTTTGACGAGCCTATCGCCCTGATCAATTTCCGTACCAAGACTGACGAGCGCAAGCTCGCGTGGGAGTTCCTCAATACTACAGAGGACATTAACGCTATCAAGGCTTCTATCGAGGCAGGTGAGCAGGTATGGACAGCATCGTCAAAGGGACGTTTCGCTACAGCTCGTGCATACAAGTACGAGGAAGTGTTGATTGACTCTGCCTCTATGCTGCCACTTCCTATGCTTGAGGACCTGGTATTCAACTGTGCTGGTGGTCAGATGATCGTAGGTAATCCTGATGATACTCCTGCTCACAACCGTCTCCAGCTCAATGGTAAGCGCCCATTCATCATCCCTGACTGTAAGAAGGGTGACGAGATCTCTTTCACCGCTGTATATGCTACCAAGAAGAGCGACTGCTACATCAAGATCAAGGATGATCCAGAGAGCCCATGCGAACTTGACAAGGACTCTATCAACACAGGTTCAAGCAAGTCTGTATATAAGTTCGTTCTGGAGAAGGACGGTGACCTTGAGGTGTTTGTAAACAATGTTGCGCTTTACGCTATCAATATCTTCCCTGGCGACAAGGAGAAGGCACAGTTCAAGTACTCTATCAATGCTGTTGACGCAGAGGGTAACGTTGTCAAGGCTATCAAGCCAGAGACAGAGGGTACAGAAGGTGATGGCATCAAGGTGACATATTCTTACTGGCTCACTACTGCTGACAACAAGCTCATCTCTTGCGGTGCTGCTGGTACTCCATTCGAGATTGAGTTTGAACTTAACAGCGACACTGTATTCACCCTCAAGTATAAGTCAACAGGTATTGAGAATGTAGTATATTGCGCAGAGGCTGAGACACTCGAGGGCGCTATTGAGTGCACCAGCGCAAACATGGCAGTACGTTCCTCTAACAAGAAGGCTGCTCATTTCGAGGCTGACACCAAGCTCTGCACACTCCAGCCAGGTTCTTATAAGATCCGCGTAGTGCTCTTCGACGCTAACAAGACTGCTAACCTCAATGCAGTAATCAAGCTCGGTGAGGAATCTACAGCAGAAGACTCTATCTACTTCAACGCCTCTAAGACTAACTTCGATGAGATCGAGTCTCAGCTTATCACTGTTACCGAGCCAACAAATGTATATGTAACTCCATTTGGTGGTGACCAGCAGGGTATCGACTGTATTGCTATCTATGAGGCAACAGAGGAGCCTGTAGATCCAGAAGATCCAGATGCAGTAGAGGCAGTTGCTGCTGACGCTAAGGCTGCTGTAGCAGTAAAGGCTATCGTTGACGGCAAGATCGTTGTTGTAAAGAACGGTGCCGTTTACAACGTAGTAGGTGCACAGATGAAGTAAAAGCGTACCAAGTTATCAAAACACTTTGTACCAAGTTATTTTTTTTCATCACTATATATGTAGTAATCCCCGTGAGTCGCGATACTCACGGGGATTTTTTGTTGGGAGTAAGGGAGACACGAATTGCACGATTTTATAAGGTTCTGTTGCATATTATGACTGATACTGTTCCCTTGTAAAGTGGCGAATTGTCACCTGCGTGTGTAATA